>DSBZ01000143.1 GCA_011057175.1 Candidatus Acetothermia bacterium | reverse complement strand
GGCGGTAGGCGAAGGAGAGCTCTCCCTCTCCTGCTTCCGTCGCCTCGTAGCGGAAGAAGAACGTCCCTCCCCCGCCGAGGAGCGTGGAATCCGGCAGGTAGTCCAGGCCCTCCACGCGCGCCAGGAACGCTGGCTCCTCCACGACCTCCCACGCGTAGCCGGTGGTCGGGTTACCGGGAAGGGCGATCAGCAGGCGCTCCCCCCCGCGCAGGGTGACCGTGGCCGCCTCATCCCCGTCCTCCACCAGGCGATAGAGCACGAGGCCGATCCCGCACACGGAAGCCTTGGCCGAAGCCTGGAGCCCGCCGGCCGCTCCCGGAGCGACCACCTGAAGCTCGCCCCGGAACTCGCCGACGGAGGCCGTGACGAGGGCGGTGTACTTCCCCGCGGGGACCGCTTCCCCGTCCCCCCTCACGAGGCCCCACCGGCCGATCCACTCCACGGCCGGAGCTGGATACGGCACCGTCTCATCGGCGTAGACGACGATCCCTTCGGCATCGAGGATCCGGAATCCCGTCACGAGGAGTTCGTCACACAAGCAGGGGCACGGATCGGCGCGCACGACCTCCAGCGCGAGTTTCTGACCCTGAGCGAAGAAGAACGTCCCGATCGTCACCTTGACCTGCCCGTCCGTGGACATCGAGATCGCGACCGCGCTCGACGCTTGGGGCAACGCCCCAATGGCCATTCCCGCGATAAGCGACACCAGCAATCCGATCCTGCACATCACGGACACCTCCCGCGGAACTATACACTTCCCCAGCGGTCCGGGTTCCGAAATCCCGCCTCCTCCGTCCGCCCAACCGGCCCTCGTGCGTCAGGAACCGCGCCGGGTGCGCAGAGCGCAGCGCGGGAGTATCATGTTTGCAAGAGACGTGGCGAGGGAAGGGAAGATGAGGATCGCGTTCGTCACGACCTCCCCCGGCCCCGATATGGGCGGGGGGATGGCGCGCGTGGCGCACGAGTTGGCTGCGGCGAGCGCCCGCGTGCACGAGGTGCTCCTCATCTGCCCGGGAGAGGAGACATCCATGGGCCCTTCAGTGCCCGGCCAGCCCATGGTGGTGCGGGTCGCAGCGCGCGGCGAGGACGTGCTCCTTCCCGACCTCCGCGGTCGGCGCCAGCTACACTCACTCCTCGCGAGCTTCCGCCCCCAGGTCGTACACGCGCACGACTTCGGGCCGCTCGCGCTGTGGCTTCAGGACTGGGCCCGCAGCACGGGGTGCCCGTTCGTGATGACCCTCCATTGCCTGCCCTCTCAGGCCCCGGCCTTCGGCTCCCTCGAGAAGCCCCTCGTCATGAAGCGGATCGCCAACAGCCGGCTCTTCGTCGCGTTCGTGGACCTGTTCCTGCGGCGCTGTGATGGGGTGATCGCCCTCAACCAAGCGATGGTGGACGACCTGCGGCGCACCGGATACAGGGGGCCCGTGTACCGGGTGCCGAACGGCCGCGACCTCGCCGCCTATCATGCCCTTCCCCCGGCGGACGTCGCTCAGCCCCAGAAGCAGCTCCTGTTCGTGGGCTCCTTCTCGCGGCGCAAGAACCAGCGCTACCTCATGGAGATGATGGAGCACCTCGCGGTGCCGGCCCGGCTCACCCTCGTCGGGGAGCCCCTCGAACCAGGGTACCTCGCCGAGCTCCGCACCTACCAGCGCGCGCAGTGCCTCGATGGTGTAGACCTGCTGGGGCCCGTTCCCTACGAGAAGATCCCCTCCCTCCTCGCGCGGACGCACGTCTTCGTCTCGGCATCGCGCCTCGAGGTGCAGAGCCTGGTCGTGATCGAGGCCCTCGCCTCCGCGACGCCGGTGGTGGGGCTGGCCAACGAGACGATTGACGAGTTCGTGGACGATGCGGTAGGCAAGCGGCTCCCAGCGGGGACCAGCCCCGTCGAGTTCGCCCGCCAGGTGCAGAGGATCTGCACCCTGCCCCCCCGTCAGTACGAAGCCCTGTGCCGCGCCGCCCGGGAGCGGGTCCGCGCGCTCGACTGGCAGGCCGTGGTGGAGGAAAACCGGCGCGTGTACGAGGAGCTGGCAAGGGCCCGCGCCGAGGGGAGCCAGAGGTCGGCCCGGATGTGGACCCCGTGGTTGGTGGCCGCAAGCGCGGTGCGCTACGGGTTCAGCGATCTGGTCCATCCCGTCGCAGCTCGCCAGCGGAGGACACGGGCCCTGCCCCGGCGGGCCTGATCCCCTCCTCGCGGTGGACCCCTGCGCGTCGCCCGGGTAGCCTCCCTCCGTGATCGCGCACGCGACGAGACCGAGGAGGGAGGATGGCGCGGCCGCTTGAGTACGGGGAGGATGTCCTCCTCGCGGAGGCGGAAAAGGAGCGGACGTTCCTCGTGCGGCTCGAATCGGGGAAGGAGTTCCACACCCATCGGGGAACGATCGCCCACGACGAGTTGGTGGGCCTCCCCGAGGGCTCCACCGTCCTCACCCACACCGGGCACCCGTTCGTCGCCTTCCGCCCGCGGGTTGGGGACCGGATGTTCAAGGTCAAGCGCCGGACCCAGATCGTGTACCCCAAGGACGCGGGCTGGATCGCCCTCGCGCTCGATCTCGGGCCAGGGAGGCGGGTCCTCGAGATGGGCACCGGATCCGGCGCGTTCACGATTCTGCTCGCGCAGCTCGTCGGGCCCGCGGGGCGGGTGTACACGTTCGACCGGCGGGAGGAGTTCCTGGAGAACGCCCGCGCCAACATCGCCCGCGCCGGATACGCGGATCGAGTGGAAACGGGGATTCTCACTGCGGGGGAGCCATTCCCGGTGAGGGACGCGGACGCCGCCTTCCTCGACCTCCCCAGCCCCTGGGAGGCGATCCCCCCTGCAGCGGACGCCCTCGCCCCGGGGCGGCCGCTGGCGCTGATCGTCCCCACCGCGGAGCAGCTCAAGGAATCGGTGCGGGCCCTCACCGCAGTGGGGTTCGCCCTCCTCGAGACGGTGGAGCTCCTGGAGCGGCCGATCCTCGTCCGCCAGAAGGAAGGGGTGCGGCCGAGCGAGCGGATGACCGCATTCACGGGGTACTTGGTCTCCGCCCGCAAACGCCTTCCTGGCTCCCTTCGGCCTCTGTCGGCAGAGGAATGAGGCCATCGACGTCCCAGGCGTATTCGCCCTCCTCAAGGTCGGGATCGGCCCGAGCTCGTCCCACACCATGGGGCCGTTCTTCGCTGCCCGGGACTTCCGGGGCTTGGTCGCGAAGGAAGGGTTCAGAAGCGGTCGGCTGCGGGTGCTGCTCCTCGGGAGCCTCGCCCTCACGGGACGGGGGCACCTCACCGATGCCGCGGTGACCGCCGGACTCGCCGGCCACGACCTCGATCGGGATGCAGCCACGCCCCTCCCCGACGTGCTGGCCGCGGTGCGGGCCACGGGAGAGGTGCGCATCGCGCAGGGGCGGTTTGCGTTTCGCCCGGAGGCGGTCGGGGAGGAGAACACGGCCGGGGAGGGTCGTCACCGCCCCGACCTGCGGATCGGCGGGCGTGGTGGGCCTCGCCATGGCGGCGAACGCCTCGATCGCCAGGGCCGAGGTCGGCTGCCAGGGCGAGGTGGGGACGGCGAGCGC
>DSBZ01000037.1 GCA_011057175.1 Candidatus Acetothermia bacterium | reverse complement strand
TCCCTGCTGTTTGCACCTCGGGAACTCTGGATTAGTCGGACGCGACACTAGCGAGGCGACATCGTCTGCGTTGGACCTCGCCGAGCTCACCCGGGGGCGATGGGGCGCCCTCTTCGTGGTCGTCCCTGGTTGCCCGGCGTGCGAGGAGGCTCTGAGCTGGTTCTCTCAGGTACACCAGAGCTTTCCCGAGACCGGTTTTCTCCTTCTCTCGCCGTGGGAGAGCGAGGAAGTTTCGGTTGCCTCCGCTGAACTGGGTTTGCCCTTCCTGGTGGACGAAGGCGGGCGGATGGGAGCGGCGTTGGGGCGTGCGGCGGGCCCCCAACCTGGTGCTCCTCCTCGACGGCCGTCCCCACGGCAGACTCGATTGGCCGTTCACCGAGGACGAGATTGTGCGAGGTCTTGAGGTGCTGGCGGCCGCGCCGCGGGAGGGACCGCGGCAGTTCCTCGGAGCCGTGGTCCCGTTGGGCATGGGTCGTACGCTCGACGGCCACATTGCAGACCTCGACGCGCTGTCCCGACCTGTTCTCCTCGTGTTCTTCAACCCGGACTGCCCGCCCTGCTGGGATGCGCTGCCGGCGCTCGTTGAGCTGAGCGAGGAGATCCAGGTGGTGCTGGCAGTGACGGCGCCCCACGCCCTCTCCGAGGACGACCGGCAGGTGCTGCGAGGGGCCGGGCTGAAAGCGGTGTTGGACGACGAGGGGCGCCTGGCGCGGCGGCTCGCCGTCCGCGTCAGCCCCACGTTCCTGATAGTTGACCAAGAGGGGGTGATCCGCTGGGCACACGAGGGCATTGTCGACCAGGAAGTGCTTCGCAGAGCGGTCCTCGCCGTCGTGAGCGAGGGTGGAACCGGTGAGTGAGAGCAGATCAAAGGAGGTGCGTGATGTGAGCGACGTGGTTGGGGTTGGCATTGGTGCTGGTTGTCGGGGTCCTGGGCCTGGCGGGTGACGGTAGCGTGACGTGGCCAACGGCAGTTGACGATGAAGTAGTCATCTGTGCAATGTCCCCACAGGCTTCCCCTCTAACGGATTGGTGGTGTTCGTACGAGGGGCCTCGCGGCCCAGACCTAACCTGGTGGTACATATGCTGCGAGGGCGAGTATTGCGAGAAGTTCATCATCTTGCCCGTGATCGGAGTGATTTGCCTGGAGTGGAGGACGGCCTACGAGTGTGGCTGCTTCCCACCGTACGCTATCCCCGTAGGTGAGGTGGCGCCCATCTACTGAAGGGTAGTATCCTGGGTGCGCGGAGTACCCGAGGCGCTCCGCGCACCCGCAGTTGCGCCAGGTTGTGAAGACACAAGGAGGTAACGATGACAAGGTTCCTCTCTATCTGTTGTTCAGTGCTTGTTGCCGGGGCGTGGATAGGCGCGAGAGCGTCGCCCGCGGGTGAGATCGAGCCAGGCCTCGGCTGGACCTACAGGGCTGAGGTGACGGATCTGGCCCGAGACGTCATCCGCACGACAACCCTCGCGTTTCTGGGCGTGGGCGACCCCCAGGGGAGGCATGCCGTCGCGGTCATCACGGACCGAGACTGGGGCACGACTCTGAGGGTCTACCCCGTAGCCCCCGGTGCCGATCTGACAACCGCCATGACGGGGCCGGCTCCGGTTGTCTTGCGATGGCCCACCGTGCTTGACTTCGTTCCCGAGCTGCGGGGAGCCATGCCCCCTGTGCAAGGGTTCGCCCTCCCCGCGGTGCCGGTAGCTGAGCTGGAATGGTCGCTTTCGTTCCGGCAGCTGCTGGGTGAAGGCGCAGTCAAGCGAGGAGAGATCCGCCTTGCCCTTGGTCCGCAAGGAGCGGCCACGGTGCCGGCGGGGACGTTCGCGGGTCTCTACTCCACCACGTACTACGCGAGCTGGGGGAGGATGTCCCACGAGGGCATGGCGTGGTGGCCTGGCGAGGAGGGAATGGCGGGGCCCGTATGGAGTCCCGTGTGGGCGCAGGGAATCGTGGGAGCCACGGTGCGCTACACCTGGGAACTCGTGGAGCGCGTCGTTCTGGACGCAGAAGAGCTACGGGCGCGCCTCCGCGAGGCACTCTCCGCTATGGAGAAGACAGATCCAGCGGGCGCCAGGGAGGTTCGGGACACCGTCGGGGAGCTAGGTATAGAGGTCCAGTAGGGGGGGCAAGCGCTCTTGGCTAGACTAGAACGAGGTTCTTGTGGTGTCAAGCGCTGTCCCGAAGCCACAGAATGTTCGGGGTCCGCGTGGCCCCGACGTACGCGAACCTCGACGGGGAGGGGGTGGTGCACGGCGTGCACGAAGGCGTGGCTGATCCGGAGGTGCTGCGCAGAGCTGTGCAGTCTATGCGGAGCGAGGGCCTAGAAGGACACAATGGTTCCTAAACGGTTTCCGAAAGGAGGTGCAGAATGCGAGGGGTGTTCTTGGTGCTGGGAGCGGCGTTGGCCTTCGGTCTTCTGGCGGTAGCCGAAGACGGAAGCGTGGCGTGGCCAATCCAACCGTCCGGTGGGGCTTCGCAGCCCATGTACGAACTGTGCCCGCCTGGTACGGTCTACCACCATGAGACAATATGTGTCTGGTGGCACCAGGACATCGCCCCCAGGTGCGTGAATCTGTGTGAGGTTCTTTGGTGGTGGTGTCCTCCCTGCGTGCGGAGGTGCATTGGGGACTGCCCCGTGCTGTGGATGTGCCGGGAGTACAGAACTGTGTGCAGTTGCGTCTCGGACATCCCTCAGGGGCTAGACCCTGCCATGTACTGAGTCTCGGAGGTGATGAGCCATGCGCGTTCTGTATCGGGCGATTTTAGCCGTAGTGACACTTAGTCTGTACCAAGGGATGGTCCTCGCAGGGTGGGAAGTAGCGTGGCGCTCGGGTGATTCCTGGACCTACCACGTGACATCCTGGGAGATCCCTGGGCCGTACACCATGCTCCCCTATTACGGTGACTACACCCTCACGATGACCGTGGCCGGTGGGGAGTGGATGGACCCCTGGCCCCAAGTGGTACGGACATGGGTGTGGACGCTCCTCGTCGAGCATGACCGGTACGGGTTCCCCTTGTCGATGGACGAGACAGTCTATGTCGTGGAGGGGGTTGATGTGGTCCGGTGGCCGTTACCCACGCTGTTCCTGTGGTACGACGTCACCTATCGGCCAGAGCACGGCGCAGCCCAGGTGGGGCTCGTTTGGGACCGAGCGAGTCCGGCCCTGTGGGAGCACCGCACACCCATCGAGTTGGCGGGCGTCGTGGAGGGCGAGATCTACCACCGGGTGGTCGTAGAACCCCTGGGCATGGCCACCGTGGCGGTGTCCGGCTCCCCTGTGGAGGCCAAGGGGTTCCGGTACCGCGCTGAAACGCGGGATGAACTCGCGCGGCGCAGCCCCACAGTGCGGGTCCACCAGGGCACGGCCTGGGGAAACGACACGGCGCGGAACTGGGTCCTGATAGAAGGGACGGAAGAGGTGAATGACCACGTGATCCGGGAGTATCGCCTGGAGCTCACCGCTCACTCCGCCGGTGTTGGCGTGGGGATGGAGCGATTACCCTGAGGAGCATGCGGCGGCGGGGCGGCGGGGTGACAGAGCGTCCGGT
>DSBZ01000185.1 GCA_011057175.1 Candidatus Acetothermia bacterium | reverse complement strand
GAGGATGAGGGCGGTGGGGCCATCCCGACGGAGGAGGGCAGCCCGCCACGCCTCGACGGTCTCCGCGGCGTCCGCGGGCCGGATCACGGCCAGGTTGGGGATGGCCCGCAGCGAGAGGAGGTGTTCGACCGGCTGGTGGGTTGGGCCATCCTCGCCGAGGGCGATCGAGTCGTGGGTGAACACGAACACGGCGGGCGCGTGCATGAGGGCGGCCAGGCGGAATTGGTGGAGGCGATGCGGCTGCGGCACGAGCTTCGCGCCGCGTTCGCTCGCCTCCCGGGTGCGCCCGACGGCACGTGGCTCTCCGTCGCCGCACGGACGATGGGGATGCCTCTCCTGCGGATCCAGAAAGGGAGGTAGACGATGAGTGACGAAGAGAGAGAAGGGAAGGGAGATGTACGGGAGCTGAGCGAGGTCCTGGGCGTGGTCTCGGAGAAGATCCCTGGGCTCCTCAAAGGGGTGCGAGACGTGCTCTACTCGAAGGAAGCGGCGGAGAACATGGCCGATGCGGTGGGCACGTTCTACAAGAAGCTCGTCGAGGCAGGCATCCCCAAGGAGGAAGCCCTGGAGATGGCGCGAGGCTACATGATCAACCTCCGCGAGGCCTTCCGGGGGATCAAGAGGGGGATCCAGGCGGGTGAAGGGATGCACGTTCACGTGGATGACGCCGAGGAGGACGACTGAAGCGCCTCGGGAATGGGATCAGGGCAGCGGGGGCGGTCGTGCGCCTCGTTGCTGCTCTGATCTCCTTTCTTGTGGGGTTTGCCTGGGCCCACCGCCGGGCCGCAGCCCGGTTCCGTCGCCGGCTCCGCCGCCAGGGCCTGCCCGCTGAGTTGGCCGATGCCCTCGCCGCGGAATACCGGGCCGCTGTCCGCTTCTTGGATTTCCTCCACCCCCCCTAGGCGGGACGTGACCGCTCGCCCTGGAACGTGACCAGGGCCATCGGGTACAATCTAGTTGCGCGCTGTCATTCCGACGCGCGTAGGTAGATGGTAACGGTCTATGAAAATGCAGGGAGCGGAAACAGTCAACATGGCGCTGTTCTGCGATTTCGAGAACATCGCGCTGGGAGTGCGGGAGGCCAATTATCCTGCATTTGACATCGGCAAGGTTGTGGAGCGGTTGCTCGTCAAGGGCAGCATCGTGGTGAAGAAGGCGTACTGCGACTGGGCCCGGTACAAGGAGTTCAAGGCCCCGATGCACGAGGCCTCGTTCGAGCTCATCGAGATCCCCCACGTGAGGCAATCGGGGAAGAACTCCGCCGACATCCGAATGGTGGTCGATGCCCTCGATCTCTGTTACACCAAACCTCACGTGGACACGTTCGTCATCATCAGCGGCGATTCGGACTTCTCCCCCCTCGTGAGCAAGCTCCGCGAGAACAACCGCACCGTAATCGGGGTCGGGGTGAAGAAATCGACTTCCGACCTCCTCATCGCCAATTGCGACGAGTTCATCTTCTACGACGACCTCGTCGGCGCGGCCCGACCGGCGGCCAAGCCCCAACCCAAGGCATCCAAGAGGAAGCCGGCGGCGAAAAGGGATGCGACGCCTCCGGCCTCGCCGGTGGACGCGAAGAAGGAGGAGGCGTGGAGCCTCGTCGTGGAGACGTACAAAGCCCTCCTCAAGGAGCGCGGGGAAGGGGAGAACATCTGGGGGTCGATGGTGAAGCAGACGATCAAGCGGCGGAACCCGGGGTTCAGCGAGTCCTACCACGGGTTCGGCTCATTCGGGCAACTCCTGGAGGAGGCCGGAGCCCGAGGGATCCTGGATCTCGAGCGGGACGAGAAGTCCGGCGGCTACATCATCAAGGGCTGCCGGGCCCCGTAGTCACTTCCCCAGGCGCAACGGGTCGAACGCCTCGTCCGGCAACGGCGCCAAGCTCACCGCGATGATGGACAGAACCGTCCGGTTGCCCTCGACAAGGGCGTTCTCCACGGCCTGGTTGCGCACGTAGAGATCCCCGTCGAGCTCGGCGTAGCCGGTGAGGAGGGCCCGGAACAGGACCCCGGTGGGGGCGAGGAGCCGGAGCTCCCGTGGCCGAAGGGAGCTCCCCTCCGCGGTCACGGCGACGGTCTGGAACGGGACGCCCGGGGGAGGGCGCGCACCTTCTCCTGGCCCATGGTGGAGAACTTCGTGAGGTGGTGGGTCTCCAGGACCGGCCGCTCGCGTAACAGGAGCTGCCTTGGCGCATCGTCCCTCCAGTTCTACCCGCGACAGCTCGTCGGGCGGCACCCCAGCCGTGATGACTCTCGACCAGGATCCGCTCGGGGGGACGGCGGTGTGGAACACGGCCGACGAGCCACCGCGGAGTGGATGAGAAGTAGCAGTCCAGCGTTACCGCCTCCCGTGTCTCCGCCGCGGTGCCCGTCCACCAGTGAAGGATGGGGGCGAGAACCGACGTGCGGTGCAACTCATCCGGCACGAGCTGGGTTGCGGTGTAGCTGTGAATGCCTACCGGGCTTCGCAGGTTCGCTGCCACGCGGAGCAGGACCTGGAACGTGCTGAGCTGTACGTCAAGCGGGACATGTCTCCAGCGGACACCGGTTGTTCCATGCCGTTGAGGACGCGACATGGGTTGCCTACGCTGGCTGTATGGAACCAGGTTCTGCGGGGACGATCGCGCGGGAGGTCGAGCCCGTACCATGAGCAACCCGGTGCCCCGGGCGAGGACGTCGAGGGGTGAGGGGCTCCCGGTCCGAACCTTCGGCGGGGGGCAAGTGCTCGCACTGGCGTTCTCGCCCGACGGTCGGCTCCTGGCAGAGGGCGGCCGGGGAGGGAGCAGCATCCAGCTCATCCAGACCGGGACGTGGCAGGTCCTGCGCACGTTGGAGGGCCACGCGGATGCGGTAACCTCCGTCGCGTTTCATCCGGATGGACAGAGCATCGCCTCGGGATCCACGGGTGGCCCGCATCGGGAGATCGACGGCCATCGGTGGTCGGTCGCATGCGTGGCCTTCAGCCCTCGGGGGGACCTACTCGTTTCGGGGTCGTGGGACCAGAAGAACCGCATCTGGACTGTGCCCGACGGGAAGCTCGTCCACACCTTGGATGGCCACGTGGATCACGTCCTCTCCGTCGCGTTCAGTCCGGGGGGGAGTTCGTGGCCTCGGCGTCGGTGGACAAGACGATCTGGCTGTAGGACGCGGCGACAGGGAGAGCGCTGCGCACCCTGCGCGGTCACACTTCGCTCGTGCTTGCGGTCACGTTCAGCCCCGACGGCACGGTGCTTGTCTCCGGGTCCACGGACCAGACGGCCAAGGTATGGACGGTGCCCGCCGGTACGTTGGTGGGCACCCTGAACGGGCATGCCGGATGGGTGAATGCCGTTGCCTGCCATCCCCAGGGAGGACTCGTTGCCACGGCGGCGGAGGACCAGACCATCCGCGTGTGGCACTTGGGTTCAGGTGCCTTCGTTCGGAGCTCCTTCCCACGGTTGAACTGGGCGGACAGGGTGACGTTCAGTCCCGATGGGACCGTGCTGTCGGCTCGGACCCGCGAGGGGGGATTGTTCCGCTGGGATATTCGCACGGGACGGCTGGTCGAGACTTCACGCGCCACGAAGGAGAT
>DSBZ01000225.1 GCA_011057175.1 Candidatus Acetothermia bacterium | reverse complement strand
GGCCCGCCCTCGGCCGGACCGCTCCCGCGGCCGGTGATCGCCGTCCGGAGGATCACGCCCCCCAGCCGCAACCGCGACCGGGGAAGCCGCGTCAGGATCACGGCGGACAGGACCACGCTTCCCAGGACCGCCCCGGTCACCACCGCCAGCGCTGCCGTGGCCTGCCCGGGCTGGGTGAACGGGCCGGTCATCCCCCGGTACAGCCCAAGCCCGATCAGGACAAGCCCCACGATCCCCGCGAGCCCGAAGTCGGTGGCGGTGAAGACGACGACCTCGAGGATGATCGCCACGACGCCGGCGACGAGGAGCACGACGGACTCCCACCCCGCGAGCCCGACCAGGGCGTGCGCCCAGAAGAACAGGGCCAGCGCTCCCAGGCCGAGGGCCCCCGGGACGCCAAACCCCGGGGTCAAGAGCTCCCACAGGAGCCCCACGATGGCCACCACGATCAGGAGGGCCGCGAGACCAGGCGAAGTCAGGGTCGCCACCGCGGAATCCACCCACCGGGGCTGGAACTCCCGCACCGCGGCCCCACCGAGCCCGGCCCGGTCGAGGACCTCGCGCACCGTCGCTGCCTCCCCGTCGGAGTACCCCCACTCCGCGGCGGACCGGGCGGTGAGGGTAAGGAGCTTCCCCCGCTCCACGAGCCCGGGGACCTCCAGGTCGGGATCGACCATCGCCTCCGCCACGTCCGGATCGCGGCCCCGCTCCTCGGCCGTGGCCCGGAACAGGGCCCGCACCGCGGACATCGTCTTCTCGGTGGCGGTCCTCATTTCCCCGCTTTGGTCGAAGTACACCGGGGTCGCCGCGCCCATCACCCCGCCGGGGGCGAAGTAGATCCGCTCGCAAGCCAAGGCCAGAAGGGCCCCCGCGGAGTACGCCTCCCGGTTCACGTAGGCGATCGCCGGCACGCCCGCTCCCAGGATGAGGTCCCGGCAGGAGGTCGCGGCATCGAGGTACCCTCCGGGGGTGGCGAACTCGATCACGGCCGCTGCCGCCCCGGCCGCCTCGGCTTCGCTCAGGCCCCGTCGCAGGAACGACACCGTCCCCCGCCCGATCTCGCCATCGATGCGCAGGAGCCAGACCTCGGACGCATTGCCCCACAGGACGGCGGCGAGCACGACGAGGACCAGCCGAAGCGCTTTCACATCGCGATTGTAGGGAAGAGGGGGGGCGGCGCCAACTACGATGGGCGAGATACGGGGCTCGGGTCGTTGGCGAACGGGCGCGCAACCTGCACGGCGGTGGCGGCGACCCTCAGGCGAGCCTATGGAGGGGTTCGAACCGATATGTCGTCCAGTCGGCGAGCGGGCGGTACCCGATCCGCTGGTAGATCTTGTTCGAAATCGGATTGGCGAGGTCGGTGGAGAGCGTACAGAACGAGAACCCCCGGTCGAGGAGGAGCTGGCTCAGTGCGGCCACGCACGCCGAGGCGTACCCGCTCCCCCGGTGCGCGGGCGGGGTGTAGACGAGGCTCACCGTGGCACCGTGGGCCGAGGAGCGCGAGCTCCCGGCCATCGAGACCGGTCCCCCGTCGTCCCACACCACGAGCACGCCCGCATCGAGGAACCGCTGAAGCACGATCCGGGGATCGGTGCGCGGGTCGTCCGGGGCGGCTTCGGCGCGAAACGCCTCCACCCACCGGGCCCAGATCGGGATCAGCGCGGACGAGGTGGTCGGCGAGGGCCGCCCATGCCTCGTCCCCTCCTCCCAAGCTGGAGAGGACAAGGGGATAGGGCGGGGTGCCCATTGCGGCGGCGAGGAGCTCCGCGCCTTCTTCGACGGTGAGGAAGTAGGGGGGCGCGTCGCCGTACCCGCCACCGTCCCTCACCCGAGCCGCGATCCCGAGGACGAGGTTGTTGAGCGCCTCCTCGCGGAGGAGGGCCTCCTCGGCGGCCGCGAGGAACCCGCCTGCGGTGGGGTCGACCACGGCGCGCATCGCCCTCTTTGGACTCAAGCGGCAGGGAGTGTACCCAGCGGCCAAAGCCCCCGCTCGCGCGGCGCGGGGCCGAGGTTAGCTTCCGAGGGGACACGAGCCCTGGGGATTCCCTGCGGCCCGGCTAACCTCGTGTCGGGTGATCGCGCATGCGCAAGACGCTTCTCTCGCTGATGCTCCCCGTCCTCGTGGCCAGTACGGCGTGGGCGGAACTCGTGCCTCGCGGCCCGATCCTCATCATGTCCGACCACGACTTCACCCTGGACAACGGCGTGGTTGGGGGGTGGGGGATCCTCGGCGACCCGTTCGTGATCTCTGGGATCAGGATCGACGCCGGGGGCGAGAACTACGGGATCCTCATCTCGGCCACGACCCGCCCAGTGCTGATCAGGGACGTGGAGATCCTGGGGGCCCGCCTGGCGGGGATCAAGGTCCAGAGCGCAAAGAACGTGGTGATCGAGAACGTGTGGGTGCGCGGATGCGCCACCGGGATCAGCGTGTTCCTCAGCACCAACCTCTCCGTGTCCGCGTCCCGGATCGAGGAATGCCCCGACGGGGTGAAGGTCACGTTCTCGTCGCAAGTCGAGCTGTCGGAGGTCCTCGTTTCGCGCTGCCGGACGGGGGTGTGGTTCACGGGGGCGACGAGCTCCCTCCTCGTGGGATCGGTCGTGGAACGGTGCGACGTGGGGGTTTCGGTCGAGCTCCATTGTGAGGGGATCGTGGTCGCCCGCAATGCGATCCTGGGGTGCCGGATTCCGGCCCAGAGCGAGGGCGGGGCGGCGTGGGACGATGGAGCCCGGGGGAACTATTGGGAGGGGTTCCTCGCCCGGGACGATAACGGGGACGGGATCCTCGACCGACCCTATCGGGTCGGGGTGGGGGAGGACCGGTTCCCCCTTGCCTCGCCCCCTGAGCGGTAGGCCCGACCGATCCCCCGCGCAACGAGGACGAGCAGGAGCCACAGTGCGGCCGCTCCCCCGATGAGCCCCCAGAACGGGAGCGAGAGCGGGAGCGCGGCGAACGCGACCCCGGCGGCGAGCCCGACCGCGAGGAACAGACCAAGGGCGAGCCACGGCCGCCTCCGCCGGGCGAGCCCCAGGGCCGCATGGAGGCGCACCACGATCGCCTGCCGCTCCAGCTGGAGGATCCGGCGGGCGATCTCTACCTCCGGCCCCCCGAGGGAGGGCGCGGGGACCGTGGTCGGATCAGGAACGAGGACCATCACCTGATACCCACGGGCGGTGAGGATCCCCAGGTCCTCCGCGTCGCCGGGAAGGAGGGGAGAGACGAGGGCTACCTGGGACCCCGGCCGGAGGAGGCGGGTCGGGATCCGGGTGAGCTCAGCGAACACCTCCGATGTCCCCAGCCGGGCGCGGGCCAGTTCCCTAAGCAACCGCTCCCCGTGGCGGCGGCCGGAGCCGGGGTAGACCCAATCCACGTACGCTCCGTACAGGAGGAGCCCCACCCGGTGTCCGCTCGCGAGGAACGCCTGGCACAGGCTGGCCGCCCCCCGGGCGGCATGGTCGAGGAGGTCGGGGCGCTCTCCACGCGGTAGGCGCGCTCGCGCACGTCGAGGACGACTGCGACGTCGGCGGCCCGTTCCTCCTCGAACTCCGTCACCACGAGCTCGTCCATCCG
>DSBZ01000262.1 GCA_011057175.1 Candidatus Acetothermia bacterium | reverse complement strand
AGCCGCTTGTGGTTGACCCGCACTCCCCGTGCCTTGATCTCACGCTGAATCTTCCTGTACCCGTACGCCGGGTGCTCACACACCACCTCCAGCACCTGCTCCTTGAGCACCTTGTCCCGCGCCTCCTTCCGGGTCTCCTGGGGCTGACGTACCTTTCGGTGCCAGGTACCCTTGGATAGCCCGACAGCCTCCAGACACCGGTTCAGGCCGTACTGCTCGCGGTGCTCAGCGACGAGCTCCAGTTTCTCCGTCAACGTGAGCGCCCTCCCAAAAATTTTGCAGCAGCGCGATCTCCACTTCCTTGTGACCCAACATGCGCTCAAGATCCGCTATCTTCTTCTCGTACTGTCTCACCTCGTCTTTGCCACTGAACACCTCCGCACCTTGCTCCAGAAACTTCCGCTTCCACTTGCTGACCGTCACCGGGTGTACGCCATAGGCGCGGGCAACCTGCGCCTCTGCCCCTGACCCTTCAGCCTTCAGGACCTCCACCACCACCCTGAACTTGAACTCCGGGCTGTACTGCCTCTTCCCATTGCTCTTCACTGCTACTCCCCCTTACTCAGGGAGAGGATACACCTGCCCTCCCGTTAGCGCTCCCGGTGGGTCCGCGGGAGGGGCGCACCGCCTCTCGCCGCCTAGGTACTCCAGGAACCGGGCGAAGGCCTCGACGATCGCGGGGTGGTCGCGGGCAAGCCCGCCGGGTTCCTCCCAATAGCCGAGGATCTGGAGCGTCTTCGTCTTGGACTCGTACCGGCCGTCGAAGCGAGCCACGAACCTGCCATCGTGCAGCACCGGGAGCACGTAGTCACCCCAGCGTCGCTCTTCACTGGGCTTGTAGACCTCCCAGGCATACGTGAAGCTCCACAGGCGCTTCAGCGCGCTGCGACACCAAAGGAGCGGGTCGAGCGGGGCGATGAACCGCGCCCGGTCGTCCCGAGGGACGGAGCGTGCCACCGCGAGCCGCTCCGAGGCCTGGGGCGGGGCGTAGAAGGGCGTGCGGATGCCCTCGACGTGCACGAGGCTGAGTTTCCCTTCTTCGACCATGCGCTGGGGGAGCCCCGCGTCCCGCGCCGCTCGCAGGGACGCCCAGGCATCGAGATCGCCGCGAGCAGGCAGGAGTCCGACCATGTCCACCCGTTTGCGCAAGAGGTACTCCAGGGAAGCCTTGATCGAAGGGACGCGACGGGCCAGGATGTCGGTGGGGATCACGCGCTCGGTGAGATAGAAGTAGCGCCGGTGGTGGACCCGGTGTGAGACGGCAGGGCGACCACGGTTCTAGAGCACCTCAAGCGCGCCGCCGGCGACGCGGGTGGCTTTCCAGGCGCGATGGGCTTCTTGGGCGACCCCGAGCGCGCGCAGTTCGGCCGCCGAAAGCGGCCCGTGCTCCCGTACCTGTGCGTACACTTCGTCGATCGCGCCGGGGTGCTCGCGTTCCAGTGTGGCTTCCCGGCGCAGCTCCCAGGTGTTCCCGCCGGCTTCCATGCGCGGCCGAAAGGCGGGGTAGTCGACGATGGGCACGAGGCACAGAACCTTGTCCCAGTACTCGAAGCCCAACCGCTCCCGGTGCGCCAGCTGCAGGAGCTGTCCGGGATGCGTCCCGTCCACACGGGCCTGAATGACGAGGTCGTGGTTCCGTCCGAGGACGGGCAGGGGATCGAGCTGCACACCACGCAAGGACGCCATCGCCTCGCGGATGCCTTCCTCCCCGGGGCGAAACCGGGCGCCGAGCAGCCCTACCGAGATGAGCTGGAAGTGCCGTGCCTCCTCTTGCGTCCATGTGCGTGTCATCGTCGGGACTGTACGGCCCGGATGGTCCGCCGACCATCCCCGGGGAGCTCAGCCGACACGCGCCGGCTTTCCTGCCCCTTGGGGACGGGTGATCGCGCGGTGCTCGCGAGGTACCGGGTTCTCTCCCTCCCACACGATGCGACGGAAGTTCTCGGGGTCGGTGTTCCCTTCCGTGTTGAGCAGCAATACGTGGGCATCCTGGTCGAGGCCGAGCAGGGCGCGCATCTTGGAGAGTTGGGGGTGCTCCATGATGAACATCAGTGCTCCCAAGGTCACCGCACCGGATTCTCCCGACACCACGAACGGATCGCCCTCGAGCGGCACGCCGTAGACGCGCATCCCCTTGGCTGCGACGTAGTCGGGGCAGGCGGCGAAATAATCGGCGCAGTTCCACAGGACGTTCCAGGCGAGGGGACTCGGTCGGCCACAGGAGAGGCCGGCCATGATCGTCGCCAGGTCGCCCGGGAAGTCGTGAGGTGTGCCGTCTCCGGCACGGACGGAATCCAGGAGACACGCAGCGCGAGTTGGCTCGACCACGAGCGAGATCGGCCGGTCGTCACCGAACAGCTGGGCGTAGAAGGCGATCGTCGAGGCGGCGAGCGCTCCCACGCCTGCTTGCACGAAGACGTGCGAGGGCTTGGCCAGGCCCTGGCCGGCCAGCTGCTCCTGCGCCTCCGAGAGCATCGTCGTGTAGCCCTGCATGACCCAGCGGGGGATGTCCTCGTAGCCGTCCCACGAGGTGTCCGAGATGACCTGCCAGCCGTGCTCAGCGGCGTCGTGGGCCATGCGAGCGACGGCCTCGTCGTAGGTGCCGTCGATGACCTCGACCCGTGCGCCGTGGTGCTCGATGGCGTGGATCCGGGCCTGCGCCGTGTCGCGCGGGACATAGATGACCGCAGGGAACCCCAGTTGCGAGGCGGCCCACGCGACGCCACGGCCGTGGTTGCCGTCGGTGGCCGCGGAGAAGGTGAGTTCGCCCAGGGCGCGGCGGACCTCGGCCGACCAGAGGGAGGCCCAGGTCAGGGTGCCCGGCGCGAGGCCGAGCGTTTCCTCCACAAACCTGTAGATCGCGAACGAGCTGCCAAGGACCTTGAACGAACTCAGGCTTAGGCGTTGGGATTCGTCTTTGACCCAGATGCCCCCGAGGCCCAGTTTCGCCGCCAGGTGCGGGAGCCCCTTCAGTGGGGTGATCCTGTAGCCGGGAAGGTGGCGGTGGAAGTCACGTGCCATGCGGGACGCCCCGGGTGGGAGAACATCGGACGCCGCACGCGTACATCCGCCGTCGCGAGCCCTCGGGTTCGCAGTCCAGTCCACCGGAAATCCCATCTCTGTCATGACGCTCCTTTCAGGACGCGTGTTTCTCCCCTTCGGGCGCACATCCTAGCTCACCGATGGGCCGCACTCCAGCGAGCGACGGCTCAGATGCTGTCCCCTTCGAGATCGACCTTCAGCGACAAGAACTCCAGCAGATGGACATGCGCCCCTGTGGCGGACTCAGCTGAGAGGGCAGTTTGCGCTAACGGTTTAACGTGTATCCCCTCAGAAGCAAGATACTCCACGGGTGACAGGTAGTCAAGGCTCGCGTGGCGGCGTCTCTCGTTGTGGTAGATCATCTGCTGGTCCACGACCTGTTTCAGTTCCTCGAACGTGTCCGCATCGATGAGCAATGAGCTGTTCTCTTGCTTGAAATGCCCCCACAACGACTCGATCCATGGGTTGTCCTTGGCCCCCCGTTCGGAGTACGAGACCACCGCTCCTGCATCAAGCAGGAGCGCCCGTAGCCAGTCATGGCTTGTGTACACCGGGTCTTGATCCTGGT
>DSBZ01000265.1 GCA_011057175.1 Candidatus Acetothermia bacterium | reverse complement strand
GACGGCCTCGTTCACCTTCTCGCCGTCGAGCCCGCTCGTGAACCAGTGGATCACGTTCGACGCCCGGGCCTCGACCGACCCCGATGGGACGATCGTCGGCTACAGTTGGGACTTCGGCGACGGCGCGACCGGGACCGGATCCCAGATCCAGAAGCGCTATAGCGCTGCGGGGACCTACACCGTGACCCTCACCGTGACCGACAACCGGGGGGCGATGGACACCACGGCTCGTACCGTGACCGTGGGGACGCCCAACCAGCCGCCCACGGCGAGCTTCACGTTCACCCCCACGAACCCCGATCCGGGGCAGAACGTCGTGTTCAACGCCGCGGCCTCGTCCGACCCCGACGGGACGATCGTGAGCTATGCCTGGAGCTTCGGGGACGGGACGACGGGGACGGGGATCAACATCACCAAGGCCTACGCTTCGGCCGGCACGTACACGGTGACCCTGACCGTGACCGATAACCTGGGGGCCACCGGGACGACGACGCGCACGATCCAGGTCGGGCCGCCGCCCGCGACCCTCCCCGGGATGCCCGTGATCGACCGCCCTGGGATCTACGTGTGGGGCACCGACCGCTGGCACATCACCGTGGCCGGCGACGCGAGCTGGCCCTCCCCGCGCAAGTTCCAGGTGCTCCTGGAGAGCCAGGGTGCGTTCACCAACCGCGTGGTGACCGGCCCAGCTCCTGCGCCCACGGTCACTACCTCGGGCGGGCTCACCCGGCTCACCTGGGAAGGCACGGTCGGCGCGGGCTGGGTGGACCTCGCGTTTGACCTCACCGGTGCCACCCTCATGAAGCTTTGGCTCTATCTCGACACCGACGGCGATGGCGTTGTAAAGCCACCCCCGGCCATCGCTAAAACCATCGTTTTCCTGCGCACCTGCAAGACTAACCCGCCTGGAAACCCCTTTGCTATCTTTGCCGAACGTGGAGCTACAGCCCTCCTTCCCCACATGAACTTCCGCGTGAGCGTGGTGTACGAGGACGGCTCGGTAAGCCCGGTTTCCTGGAGCATCGAATACCGCGAGGAGAAAGCCGGCTGCCGCTAAGTTAGAAGCCCCTTCCCCCGAACCCTCTCCCCGTCTGGGGAGAGGGTTTTTTTCTCGGTAGCTAACCCTCGCCCCAAACGGGGTTTTCTTTGAGAGGCAACCCCCTCCTCGAGCGGGGTTTTCTCGGTGGGGCACCCCCCTCCCAGGCTAAAAGAAGACCAAAAGGTAACTGCCCTTGGGCCGCCATTCCGAGGGTCCACCTTGAAGCCTACCAGCTCAGCTTGGCAGCTCTAAACGCGATCTCTCTCGGCAAGCATTTGGTCTGCGTGAGTATTTCCGGCCTCGCCCCTTCAAGCCGCGCAGCTTTTCTCGTCCAGCTTCTTGATCTTGGCTTTTAGGCCCTGGAGATCCCGGGGATCATACCAGCTGTATCTCAGCCAAATTCAGCTCCTCCCCACGACAGACCAAAAGCGCCCTACTTTCTTGAGCGGAAGGGATGGACGGTTGGGTTTGGCCCAAGTCTTCCAAGGCTTCCTCGACAAACTGCCCAAAGTCTTCCTTCGACAGCCGCCGGATTGCTTCTTTTAGCTCCTCCTTGCAGCCGGAAGAAAAAAGGCCCCGGGAGGAATCCCGGGGCCCGGAACCACTAAGCTCGTTCAGAACGTGAACACCCAGCCCACCGTAAATGTGTCGGGCGTAGCGTAGGACGCGTTCACCGTGAGGTTCTCCATGACCGGGATGGACATCTTGGCGCCAAGGCGGTTGATGCCGAAGAGGGAGCCCGACTCCTGGAAGAAGATGGAGATGTCCACGTTGTACGTGCCGCCGCAGCAGCCCGCACCGCAGAACCCGAACTTAACGTATTCGAACTCGTCCCCGACGAACACATTCTCAACGTTCGCGTTGTACCAGGCGGGATCAAGCGCGGTGACGAACTGGACGTAGTTGCAGTCGGCGAGCTGGCACTTGATCTTCCACCCGTAGATATCGATGCCGGTCCAAGCATTCCCATCCTCGAGAGCGTTGCCGTACACGGTGAAGCAGGCATCACCGATTCCCGCAAACTTGAGCCCGGTATCAACCTCCTTACCATCCACCGTGAAGGTGACGCCAGCCGTGAGGGAGACACCGCAGCAGAGCGGGATCTCGATCCCGGAGAGCTCGAGGTAGCCAAAGCCCTCCTTCGTGAAGGCGAGCTCAGCATCGACGCTGATTCCGCAGCAGAGACCCAGGTCCTTCAGGGTGATGATGGACTTATAGAAGAAGATCCCCGTGCAGCAGTCGGCGAAGATGAGCTTCACGGCCAGCGGGTCGATCTTCGTGGAGAGCACATAGGCCATCCCGTAGGAATACGTCTGACAGGGCTTGTCACCACCCAACCAGTTCAGGTAGGGCCAGCAAGTCCCCGCAAGGAAACAGCCCTCGTACTTCTCGGCCCAATGGTAGACGTCAAGGCCCAAGGCAAGGCCAGCGAAGTCCACGGAGCCGTTGAGGTAGCCACCCATCCACTCCTGCGCAATGGGGTTGAAGTACGTCCCGCCCTTCATGGAGAGGGGGCCAGCGGCACCAGAGGCGGTGAAGCTCACCCGATCAAGGCCATCAGTACCCGTGAAGCGGAAGTACCCGCTCACATCAAAGCCAGCGATGTTTGTGGTGAGGGTCAGCGCGGTTGTGAGGGAAGTGCTAGGAAGAAGACCAACCGTAGCGTCCCATTTGCCCGTAAACGCTGGGAACTGCCCAAACGCCAAACCACCACACACAACCGACAACGCAACCATCGCGAGAGCCCGCTTCATAGTTCCATCCTCCTTTGATCTCTACAAATGTCCGTTGTTGCCCTACCTTCGGGATCCCCAACGGGATCCCGAAATCCCGCAACCCTTCCTGTCTCGTCCCTTCGTCCACCACCTCCCCTCTGAACCGGATACGTGGCCGATGATAGTGCGCCGTTCGTCCCCTGTCAAGGGCTCCGGGGGTGATGGCGACCTTCCATTCCCCGACATGGGCGGCGGCCCCGCCCCCCCATTCGTGAGGCCGGTTGCGCGATCGCGGCGGGGGGGCGGGCAGGCCGGTCAGAGATCGAGGTGAATCCGGATCGCAGCGCGCACCTTCTCCCGGACCGCCTCATCCTCGATCGCCCCAGAGGATTGCCCGAGGCGGGCCTTCGAGATCGTGCGGGTCTGATGCCTTGAGCAACACCTCGCTGGGGTAGATGTGGCGTCCGGGTTTGAGAGTGGTCAGAGGAAGCACCGTCACGATCGGCAGCGCTCCGTTGACCGCCTCGTGGGACACCACCAGCACGGAGCGTTCTCCGGCCTCCTCTCCCCCGACCACCGGGTCGAGCTTGGCGCGGAACAGGCGCCACTGGAAGGGACCTGAGAACTTCATCCGCTCTGCCGGGGATCATCCGCGTCGCTTCAGCGTCCGCAGACTGAAACGCCTGCTCCGTGTCCGCGATGTCGGCCAAGAAGAGGGGATCAGCCCCTGCGCGGCGGAACTCCTCGCGGAGCTTGCAGTGCTGGGCCTGCCGCACCCGCTGCGAGAGGGCATCCGCCACGAATGCGCTCTGCGAGGCGGCTCTTCCCTCGGCCACGAGCGCCTGCACTTGGGCGG
>DSBZ01000073.1 GCA_011057175.1 Candidatus Acetothermia bacterium | reverse complement strand
CGGAGGGCCGCCTCCGCCCCCGGCGACACCTCTGCCCCCGGTGCGATCCGGATGCGGGAGAGAGCGGCGAGGAAGAGGGGATCGGCGGGGAGCTCCTCCGGGGCCAGGAACACGACCGGGCCCGCGCCCAGTTCCCCGACCCACGTCCCCACGATGGCAGCGGGTTTCTCCACCGTGGGCCGGAAGGGGATCGTGGCACGGGCAAGCTCGATCCCATCACGCTCGACGCGGATCGCCACCGGCTCCGAGCTGGCCTCGACCGGCCACGGAAACGCGAACCGCGCCCGTCCCCCGGGAGCGAGGACAAGCGGCACCCGCAGTCGCTGGGTGGCCTGCCCCCGCCACCCCGATCCCACGCGCTGCTCGGCGACGAGGGTTCCTGTGAAGGGGGTGCTCGTCCCGCTCTCGACCGTCACCGTGAGCGGGTTGACCTCCCCCACCACGGCGCGGCCCTCCCATCCCAGCTCGCCCCCGATCCCGATTTGCGCGGCCGTCCCTCCACCCCCGGCGAGGCAACAGGCCACGACGAGGAGTACCGCCCGCTGCGGGCGGAGGCGAGCGGGGAACCAACCGCTGCTGAACCGCCTCATTGCGGGAGGCCGTTCACCGCCTCCAGCGCATCGGCGGAGAGGACGTCGGCGTAGACCTGGGTCGTGCGGATCGAGGCATGCCCAAGCTGCTTCTGGACGAGACGGAGGTTGAACTTGCTCGCTCGGTAGAGGAGGGACGCGTAAGTGTGCCGGCAGGAGTGGATCGTGAACCGGGAGGGAAGGCCGACCTTGGCAGCAAGGCGCTTGAACATGAGGTACACCGCCTGCCGGGTGAGCGGGCCGCCACGCGGGGAGAGGAAGAGGAGGTCCTCCTCGCCGATCGCCTCCCCGACCGCCTGTTTCCACGCCAGGTACTCCCGGAGGTGGTCGCGCAGGGCTTGGCCGATGTCCACCCCGCGCTCCTTGCCGCCCTTCCCGTGCCGGACGATGATCGCGGAGTGGCCCGGCTCGAGGAGGAGATCGCCCACCCGCAGGGCGATGATCTCCGACACGCGCAGCCCCGCGTCGAGGGCCACGTGGAGCATAGCCCAGTCCCGCACCGGGCTCTTGCGCCCGTTCCGCCGGGCGAGGTCGGCCTCCCGGCGGGCATGGGCCTTCAGCCGGCGCACTTGGTCCGGGGTCAGGAAGTCCTCCTGCGTCAGTCGGAGCGGCACCTCTCCCCTCCCGTCACTTTACATTTGGAACGCGTTACTTTACATAAGGGAGGGCTGCCCGTCAACTCCCGTCTCCAACGGCCTTCCCCACCGGGGGTGACTTGACAAAAGGGGCCTTTTGTAAAGGGCGCCCCGAGGAGGTCCAGGGCTCCTCCCCCTCCGCTTCCTTCCCCCTCGCACCCCCGCGGAGGGCATCGGCAACCCTCTCACTCGAGGGCGTAACGGTCTATGATCTTCTTCTCCTCGCCCTCGATCTCCGCCGACACCTCGATGTACGGCCGCAGCCCTGACGTGAGGAGCTTCTCCTTGAGCAGGCTGTCGAGCTGGAAGATCCCCGCGGAGTTCGTCATCCGCACGTGGATGTGGACCGGCTTCTCCTGCCCCGCCCTGATCTCCACCTTCTCGATCGCCAGGGCGGATACGCTGTGGATGGTCGGCTCGCCAACCCGGAACGGGATCCGGGCCCGCCCCTTCTCCATGTCCAGCGCATCCGCGACTTTGAGGATCCCTCCTTCCACCGTGAGGGGACGCACCGAAGCTCGATGGGCCCAGATCGCATGCATCGTCTCGGCGAGGATCACCGTCCGGGCTGGCTCGTCGTAGATCCCGTCCAGGAGATCATCGAGGAGGGTCGGGGCGAGGATCATCGAGAACAGCTCGTGGTCCGTACGGTGAATGGCGTGCCCCACATCGTGGAGCGCGGCCCCCAGCACGACCACCACCTGCGCATCCTCGTACCCGAGCCCGTGATCCGTGACTCCCAGCTTGACCCCCGCCCCATGGAGGAGCTCCAGGAGCCGCAGCGCGATCCGGGTCACGATCCGGACATGGGTCGGCCCATGGTCGTTGATCCGGAGGCGGTCGATCGCTGTGATGTTGGAACACGTGGACAGCATCCGCAGCCGTTGCGAGCGGGCGATCGCCTTCTTCACGAGCCCAAGCTTTGTCTCGGCAGCCATGAGGGGATTGTCCCTATCTCCACCGCTCCCACCAACTCCCCACCCCCGCCTCGCGGCGGGACACGGCTTCCAGCGCCGCCACCCGCTGCGCGAGGTCCCGTACCTCGGCCGCGAGGTGCTCCACCAGGACCTCCCACCCCCCCTCACCGCGTTCCCTGGGTTCAACCCTGTTTCGTGCCGTAGTCGGGGATTCCTCAGCGACAATGCGATCGGTCTGTTCATACTTATAGCGCAAGATGTTGGCCGCTTCGGTCAGGGTGTGCCCTGTTTCGCACAAACCCTGAAGGTCGCGGAGGAGGGCCAGCCCGTCCGCGGTGAGGAGGATCTGGTTGTTGGGGCCACGCCGCAGCGATCCCGCAAGGAGATCGCGAATCGCCTCGATGCGATTCCGGACCTGGTTCTCGGTCGAGAGCCCGAGGAGGGCGACGAGCTCGGGCACAGTATGCATCGCTTTCGCCTCCTTTCATCCTGCCCGGGCGAGGGTAGCGGGAAGGGAGGGGGATGGCAAGTGGAGGGCGGGGGAAGTAGCCTTGGCGTCGTATGCCCATCCGACGGCTCGAGGAGGGGGTGATCCGCAAGATCGCGGCCGGGGAAGTGGTCGACCGTCCGTCGTCGGTGGCCAAAGAGCTCGTGGAGAACGCACTCGACGCCCAGGCGGACCGGATCGGGATCGCGATCGAAGGTGGGGGGATCGACCTGCTCCGCGTCGCCGACGATGGCGTGGGGATGAGCCGCGATGAGATGCACCTTGCGATCGAGCGCCACACCACGAGCAAGCTCACCCGCGAGGAGGATCTTCACCATATTCGGACCCTGGGGTTCCGCGGGGAAGCGCTGGCCGCGATCTGCGCCGTGGCCCGGGTGACGCTCCTCTCCCGTCCGCGGGGGAGCGAGGCGGGCCACGCGATCCGGGTCGAGGAGGGGAGGGTGAGGGAGGAGGGGCCCGCGGCGCGAGCGGTGGGGACGACGGTGGAAGTGCGTGACCTCTTCTGGAACGTACCGGCTCGGCGGCGGTTCCTCGACTCCCCGCCCGCTGAGGCGCGGCACACGTTCTCCTCCCTGCGCCGGATTGTCCTCGCCCACCCCGCGGTCGCGTTCGGGATCCGGTCCGGGGGCCGCGACGTCCTCGATGTGGCCCCCGCCCGCGATCCCCTGGCCCGGATCGGGCAGCTCTACGGCCCGGAGTTCGCGTCCCGCCTCATCCCGGTGGTGATGGAGGAGTCGGGGTTCCGGCTGCGGGCGTGGTTTGCTCCGCCCGAGCTCGCCCGCCCCACGCGGGTCGACCAGCACCTCTTCCTCTCCGGGCGCCCCGTCCGCCCGGGCGTCCTCTCCCTGGGGATCGCCCAGTCCTACGCCCGGCACCTCCCCCGCGGACAGCACGCGGCGTTCTTCCTCTACCTCGACGTGGACCCCGAGCTCGTGGATGTGAACGTCCACCCCCGCAAGGAGGAGGTTCGGTTCCGCTCCGAGCGCGCGGTGATGGACCTCCTTCGCCGAGCCGCGCTGCGCGCCCTGGGAGGGTCCGGG
>DSBZ01000190.1 GCA_011057175.1 Candidatus Acetothermia bacterium | reverse complement strand
CCTCCAGCGGATCTCGTTCTCCCGTTCACCTCAAGGGTAAGCCGATGGTCGTCGTCTCCGGGGTGGTCCTCGCCGCCGGGAGGGGGACGCGGTTCGGCGGGGAGGGGAGCAAGGTGTGGGCCCCTCTCGCCGGGAGGCCCCTCCTTGCGTACGCGCTCGGCGCGTTCGCGCGCGCGGACGTGGTGGACGAGATCGTGGTCGTGGCCCGCCCTGGGGATGAGGCGCGTGCGGCCGCCGTCGCGCGCGGCATCCCCCTCCCCACGAGGGTCGTCGCCGGAGGGGAGCGGCGCGTCGACTCCGCCCGCGCCGGGGTCGCTGCGGCGCGCGGCGAGCTCGTGCTCGTCCACGACGGGGCCCGCCCCCTCGCGAGCCCTGACCTCATCCGGCGCGTCCTCGCAGCGGCGCAGCGCCACAGGGCAGCAGTGCCGACGATCCCGGTCTCCGATACGGTGCGCTACGCCAGGGAGGGTTTCCTTGTGGAAACTCTGGACCGGTCGGGGCTCGTCCTCATCCAGGCCCCGCAGGGGTTCCGGCGGGAGCTCCTCGTCGCGGGTTACGCGGAGGCGGAACGTCGGGGGCTCGACCTCACCGACGACGCGGGAGCGGTCCTCCTCCTCGGCCACCCCGTAGCCGCCGTGCCCGGCGACCCGGCGAACTTGAAGGTCACCTGGCCCGAGGATCTCGCCCTGGCCAAGCGGCTGGTCGCCGCCGGGGAATGACGAACTACCACGCCAGCATCGCTCATGTAGTGCGCGGCGCGGCCGAGCGCCTCCGCCTCCGTGATCCTGGCCGCCAGCTCAAAAGCCACCGCGCGCTCCCCTGCTGTACCCGCTCCCGGGGAGGGAGCCTCCCCTGAGGGTCAGCGCAGTACCGACGGTACTGGTGCGAAGGGCCTTTCACGCCTGGATCACAAGCAGAGCGCCGCACGATCGGCAGCACGCGTTCGTCCCCACCCCCTGTGAGCGATCGGCCAGATTGTACAGAGCTCACCCCCGACCCAAGGCCTCCTTGAGCCGATGCAGGAGATGGAGGGCTTCGAGCGGGGTCAGCCGGTCTGGGTCGACCGAACGGAGCTCCTGCAGCACGGGATGATCTTCGGCGGAGAAGAGGGGCAGTTGCTCCCCCGGGGAGGGGGGCGAAGCGGCCGCCCCTCTCTCGACCGCATCGAGGGTCCGCTGGGCATCGCGAAGGACCTCCTCCGGAAGCCGGGCCAGGCGAGCCACGTGGACCCCGTAGCTCCGCTCGGCCACTCCGGGGAGGATCCGGTACAGGAAAACAACCTCCCCCTTCCACTCCCGCGCCGCGGCGTGGAGGTTGGCGACCCCTCGTGCCTCGTCAGCAAGGCGGGCCAGCTCCCGGTAGTGGGTCGCGAACAGGGTCTTGCACCCCACGCGCTCCGTCAGGTGGCGGGCGATCGCCCGGGCGAGGGCCATCCCGTCGTGGGTGCTCGTCCCTCGCCCCAGCTCGTCGAGGATCACGAGCGACCGCGGGGTAGCACCGTTCAGGATCTCCGCGGCCTCCGCCATCTCCGCCATGAACGTGGACAGGCCGCCCGTCAGGGCGTCGGACGCCCCGACCCGGGCGTAGATCCGGTCGAAGAGCGGGAGCTCCGCTTCCCTCGCGGGGACAAACGACCCCATCTGAGCCAGAAGCGCGATGAGCGCCGTCTGGCGGAGGAACACAGATTTGCCGGCCATGTTCGGCCCCGTCACCACAGCCAGGTTCACCCCTTCCTCCAAGTGAAGGTCGTTGGGGACGAACTGGGTCACCTCCTCCACCATCGGGTGGCGCCCCTCGACGATGTGGATCACCGGTCGGTCCACGAACCGCGGCCGGGAGTAGTTCCTGCGGCGGGCGACTTCGGCGAGCGCCCACAGCGCATCGAGCTCGGCAAGCGCCTCTCCCACCGCGGCCAAGGCCTCTGTCGCTTCCCCGACGCGTTGGCCGAGAGAGGAGAAGAGCTGTCGTTCGATCTTCTTCGCGCCCTCCTCGGCCGTGGCGAGCCGATCGGCGAACGAGGCGAGGGCATCGGAAGTGAACCGCTCCGCACCGACGAGCGACTGCCGGCGTCGCCAGTCGGAGGGGACCTTCCCCACGTGGGCCCGGGTGACCTCGAAGTAGTACCCGAACACCCGGTTGTAGCCGACCTTGAGGGTGGGGATCCCCGTGCGCTGCCGCTCCTCAGCCTCGAGGGCCGCCAACCGCTCCCGCACCTCCTCCGCCTCCCCGCGCAGGGCATCGAGTGTCGGGTCATAGCTGGTGCGGATGACCCCTCCTTCGTCGAGGGTCGGTGGCGGCGGATCGACGATCGCGGACCGCAGCTCGCACGCGAGCTCCTGCGGCGCCTCCCCGATCGCCTGGGCGAGGGCCGCCAGCCGCGCGGGGAGGGGGGAAGGAGGATCGTTCAAGATGCGACTCGCCTCCCCGGTCGCCTCGATGGTGCGGGCGAGGGCGAGGAGGTCAAGCGGGGACAGAGAACCGGTCGCCGCCCGGCCAAGGAGGCGGGGCAGGTCGCAGCATTGCCCGAGCGCCCGGCCCAGCTCCTCCCGGTCCGATCCGAGAATGGCCTCCACCGCGTCGAGGCGCGCCTCGATCGCCTCTCGGCGGGCCAGCGGAGCGAGGATCCACCGCCGCAGGAGCCGCCGGCCCATCGCCGTCTTCGTCCGATCGAGGACGGAAAAGAGCGTGACCGTCCCCTCAGGGCGGAGCGGGGCGAGGAGCTCGAGTGAACGTTGGGTGAACGCATCGAGGACGAGGGTCTCCCCGCCTCCGGGGGGAGCGGGAGGGCGGAGGTGCGCGAGGTCCCCCACGGTCGCCCGCAGATAGGCGAGAAGAGCTCCCGCCGCGCACGCAGCGAGGGGGGCCGTGCGCAGCGCGCCCGGGAATCTCTCTCCGAGGAGATCGGCGCGGAAGTCGTGCGCCGGCCGCGGGGTGGTCACCCCGGGCAGGTCCGGAGGGAGGCTCCACCCTTCGGGGAAGACCCACTCCGCCACCTGAAGCCGCGCCGCGAGGTGCCCAAGCTCGGCGAGGGGGAGCTCGTCAGCCCAGAACCCGCCCGACGCCGCCTCGGCCCATGCCACGCCGACCGTCTCCCCGTGGGGCCACACGGCGGCCAACAGGACGTCCAACCCAGGGTCGAGGGCCCCCTCCTCGATCACCGTCCCCGGGGTGAGGACCCGCACGATGCCTCGCGTGAGGAGCTTCTTCCCCTTGCCGGGGCGATCGAGCTGGGAGGCGAGGGCGACCTTGTGTCCCTTGCGCAGGAGCCGCTGCACGTAGAGGTCCGCCTTGCGCACCGGAACCCCCGCCATCGGGACCCCGTCGCGGCTGGTGAGCACGATCTCCAGGTCGCGAGCCGCGACTTCCGCGTCCTCGAAGAACGCTTCGTAGAAGTCCCCCAGTTGGAAGAGGAGGATCGCATCGGGGTGGCGCGCCTTGAGCTCGCGGTACTGCCGCATCACGGGGGTCGGTTCCATCCCAGAGGAGTATACCCATGGCCGTCGTCGGGCCAGCCCGGGTTCACACGTAGCGCAGTGCCTCCACCGGGTCGAGCCGCGATGCCCTCACCCATCTTCTACAGTTGCGGGGGTAGTCGAAGCAGGAAACGCAGGCCTGATGGCACCGAGGGTCGGAGAAACGCGCGTATGTGGTGCCAATAGACTGACACGTGTCCCCTTATCGTGTCGAGTTAACGGTGCTAGTGGGGGTCTATG
>DSBZ01000169.1 GCA_011057175.1 Candidatus Acetothermia bacterium | reverse complement strand
CCCTGTGGGCGCTCTATTCCGGCTGGGACGCCTACCAAGTCGCCCTGCGCCGGCAAGGGCTGGCGCTTCACATCTCGCCGACGGGGTTCGCGGTTACGTTCTAGGGCCACAGCGCGAGGGCAAAGAGCGCGAGGAGGGCGGCGGGCCACGGAGCTCCCGGGCCGGTTCTTCCAGGAAGCGGTGGTTGTGGCCGAGGATGAGGAGGTCGTGGGCTGGCGCCTCGGCGAGGGCTTCCCGGACGCTCTCCAGGGGGTCCCGGAGCTCCCACCCCGGCCAGACCAGCGCCAGATCCAACAGGACCCCGAGGAGGAGCACCCGCACCCCTGGACCTCGCAGAGGACCCACCGTTGGGTGGGGAGGGGGCTCCGGAGGTTCGTGGCGAGCACGGGGAAGGGCGCGGCGGAGACGAGCTCCGCGAGGAGCCGCGGCCCCAGGTAGGTGTCGTGGTTCCCCAGGACCATGGCGTGGTACCCCACGTGGACCATGACCTGCAGGGTCCGCCACGCCTCGGCTGCCCCCGTGGCGCGGTACGTGTCCTCCCACGTGTCGCCCGCGTCCAGGACGAGGTCGGCTTGGGCCAGGATCGGCCCCAGCGCCGAGAGCCTGTCGGCGTAGGCGTGGAGGTCGTTCGTGAACGCGATCGTGATCTCCCAGCCCCACGCCGGGAGCGCCAGAATCAGAACGAGAAGTAGAGCCCGCACCATAGGGAAAGGCCTCCTTGGCGGACGAGGGCCGCCGCCCACAACCGGGCCCACCGAACGCGGAACCCGCAGCCGTTTTCCTATCCCAGGCTTCCGAACACGGTCAGGTGTGGGGAAGCCATGACCTCCCATGCCAGGTGGAGGTGGAGCCCACGGACGCGCGCCAGCCACGCCGGGCCGACCGCCCGACCCAGGGCGAGCCGCGGCGGGGGGAGGTCGGCCCACCCAAACCACGGACCGCCGACGACGTGGATCCGGGCCCCGGCCCGGGGCTCCCCGGCTCCGACGAAGAGCTGAAGAGGCCCCAAGGGGAGGAGGAGCCAGGGCTGCGGCCCGAGAACCACGGCCCCGCTCCCGGCCATCGCGAGGGGGACATCGCCCAGTGCCCACAGGACCGCGGCAAGTTCCACGGAACGAATCACAGCGAAGGAGGGTCGGTGGAACCCATCGCGGTGCCGGTTCACAATACCGGCGATGCTCGAGAAGGTCCGCGAGGCGATCCGGAGGTACGGGCTCCTCCAGCCGGGGGAGCGGATCCTCGTCGGCGTATCCGGGGGAGCGGACTCGATGGCCCTCCTCCACGCGCTGCACCGGTTGCGGGACGAACTCGCCCTTTCCCTCGTCGTGGCCCACCTCGATCACGGGATCCGGGGCGACACGGGCGAGGACCTGGCCGTGGTCCGGCGAGAGGTGGACGACCTCGGGGTGTCACTTCTCCACGAGCGGGTGGATGTGCCGGCCCGGGCCAGGGCAGAGGGGGGCAATCTCGAGGGGGTGGCCCGCGCCGCCCGGCGGGAGTTCCTCGAGCGCGCCATGGGCGAGGCTGGCGCGACGAGGATTGCCCTCGGCCACACGCGGACCGATGTTGCGGAAACCGTCCTCCTCCACCTCCTCCGCGGGGCCGGGCCCCGCGGGCTCAGAGGGATCCTCCCCGCGACGCCCCCTTACGTGCGTCCCCTCATCCTCGTCTCCCGGGAGGAGACCCGGGCGTTCTGCCGAGGGGAAGGGATCCCGTTCCGCGACGACCCGACGAACGAGGATCGGAGGCTTCTGCGGAATGCGATTCGCCTGGACGTGCTCCCGATCCTCGCCCGTCACAACCCGCGGGCCGTGGACGCTCTGGCGCGGGCGGGGGAGCATCTCGCCGCGGCCGAGGAGGCCTTGGCCTGGACCGCTGACCTCGTCCTGGCCGAGGTCTCCTTGCCCGAGGGCCTCGACCTCGGGCTCCTGGGTGCTCTTCCGCGGAGCGTCCAGGCCCTCGTCGTCCGTCGAGCGGCCGAGTGCGCTGGTGTGGTCCTGGAGGACCGCCACGCTGCCGAGGTCCTGGACGGGGCAGCTGCGGGGCGCGGCGAGGTCCACCTCCCCGGGGGGATCTCGGCGCGGATCGGGAGCGGTGTCCTCAAGTTGGCGCACCCCGGGGGGGAGGGGCCGCTCCTCGAGAGGTGGGAGCTTCCCCGCGAAGGGGAGGCGGAGATCGCGGAGCTGGGGTGGGCGTTTCGGCTGGCCCACGTCCCTCGTCCGCGGGACCTCACTCCGCCGCGCCCGCACGTCGTCTACCTCGACCCGCGCCGGATCGTCTCTCCCCTCATCGTGCGCACGCCCTGTCACGGGGACCGCCTGCGCCCCCTCGGCATGGAGGGCACGAAGCGGGTCCGCGACCTCCTCATGGAGGCGCGCGTCCCGCGCTGGGAGCGTGCCCGGTGGCCCCTTCTCTGCGACGGGCGGGGGATCGCGTGGGTGGTGGGGGTGCGTCCAAGCGAGGATCATCGGGTGATGCCGGACGCAACCGAAGTGCTGGCCGTGGAGGCGCGGCGGATGTGACCACGTTCCTCGTGTTCGTGGGGACGATCCTGTTCCTGGTGGGGATCCATGAGGGAGGGCACTTTCTCGCCGCGAAGGCCCTCGGGATCGCGGTCGAGGAGTTCGCGATCGGGTTTGGTCCGTCCCTATGGATGCGGCGGCGCGGGGAGACCCGGTACAGCGTGCGGGTCTTCCCCCTCGGCGGGTTCGTGCGCCTCGCCGGCGAGGCGGAGGCCTCAACGGAGGTCCCGTTCGAGCGCACCTACTACGGCCAGCCGGCGTGGAAGCGGTTCGTCCTCTCCCTGTGCGGGCCTGTCGCGAACGTCCTCCTCGCCGTGGCCGTGGTGGGGGGCGCGGTCCTCGGGATCGGCCTCCCCCGGCCCCAGGTGGTGGGCCTCGTCCCGGGACGGCCGGCGGCGGAGGTGCTTCAGGTGGGCGACGTGGTCCTCAAGATCGGCGGCCGGTCCGCGTGGGCGACCGAGGACGTGGTGGCGGCAATCCGCGCGCTTGCTCCCGAGCCCGTGACGTTCGCGATCCGCCGTGGGGGAAAGAGGATCGAGGTGACTGTGGTGCCAGTGTTCGCCGAGGAGGACGGTCGCTACCTCGTCGGGGCGTATTTCCTCCCCCAGATGATCCTCGCCGAGATCGAGGCCGTGACCCCTGGGGGAACCTGGGCCAGCGCTGGGTTCCTCCCGGGCGACCGCGTGGTTGCGGCCTGCGGGGAGGAGGTGCGGTCGTTCTTCGACCTCTACGCGCGGTGGGAGGAGGGGTGCCGGGAGGCGGTGGTGGAGCGGGGAGGAGCGCGGTTGCCCTTGCCGGACACCGCCGCGGCGTTGTTCGGGGACGCGTCGTTCCGCACCCTCCCTCCGATCCACGAGCGGCCGCCCCTCGGGGAAGGGATCGTCCTTTCCTTCGAGGAGATCGGGCGAGCGATGGCCGGGTTCATCGCCGCGATCCGGGGGCTCGTCACCGGTTCCCTCCCTGCCGGCGAGGCGGTCACCGGCCCCGTGGGGATCGCCGCCGTGCTTGGCCAGGGCGTGCGGGCGGGCCCGTTCGTGTTCCTCCTTCTCGTGGCTGTGATCAGCCTGAACCTGGCCTTGGTCAACATGATCCCGTTCCCGGCCCTCGATGGGGCGCGGATGGCGTTCGCCCTGTACGAGGTGGTCACCCGGCACAAGGTCTCCCCGCGGGTGGAGATGGCCGTTCACGCGCTGGGGTTCGTGATCCTCTTTG
>DSBZ01000096.1 GCA_011057175.1 Candidatus Acetothermia bacterium | reverse complement strand
CCACACCCCCGCCACGCCCCCATCCTACCAGCTACATCACCGGGCACAAATCCGATGGTAGACCCCCATGCGTGGTCCATACATCAAACCGATCCGTGGCCAGGCCCCGTGGGTTGCGTCTCGTTACAGGTCGTGGCGCCCGGTGGGCCCACAGGCGTCGGGACGGGCTCACCCCACCTGAGACCTCAAGCCAAGTGTACGGGACCGGTCACCGGCTACCCTGCCCTCGCTTCCCTCACTACCAACATACGAGCGTCGGGGTTTATCCCCGACGGCAGTAGGGTCATGCCCGACGGCCGTGCCGCTTGTCCTCTCGGCCGCAAACCGGGTATAAGGCAGGGGATGGCCGAGAAGGCGTTGTTCCGCGACTACCTCGCCCGGCTCACCGCGGTCGCCGCCCAGGGCGACGCCCGCGAGGAGAGTTTCTACGCGCCCCTTGCCGACCTCGTCTCGGGGTGGGCCGGGGCGACGAAGGTCGAGGGCGTCCACGTCACCACGCTCCCCAAGGCCACCGAGGCCGGGAACCCCGACTTCCGGGTGTGGGACGGCCAGCAGCACATCGTCGGCTACATCGAGGCCAAGGCCCCCACCGTGGAGAACCTGGAGCCGGTGGCGGAGAGCGAGCAGCTTCGCCGCTACCGCGGCACGTTCCCCAACCTCATCCTCACTAACTTCTTCGAGTTCCGGCTCTACCGCCACGGGGCGCTCGTGGCCACGGCCCGCCTCGCCCGGCCGTTCGTCGCCACCAAGCTCGGCGCGAGGCCCCCGCTCGAACAGGCCGACGAGCTCCAAACCCTTCTTCAGCAGTTCTTCGCGTTCTCCCTTCCCCGCGCGTACACGGCGGAGGAGCTGGCGGTGGCCCTCGCCGTGCGCACGCGGTTCCTGCGCGACCAGGTGGTGGCCCAGGAGCTGGCCGAGGAGGAGAAAGCGGCCCGCGGGCACCTCCTCGGGTTCTACGAGGCGTTCCGCACGCACCTCATCGCCGGGCTGACCCTGGACGGCTTCGCCGACCTCTACGCCCAAACTCTCACCTACGGCCTGTTTGCGGCCCGGGTGCGGGCGGGAGCGGAGTTCAACCGGCGGACCGCGTTCGCCTGCATCCCGCATACGATCGGCATCCTGAGGGACCTCTTCCAGTTCGTGTCCCTCGGCGATCTTCCCCCGCAACTGGAGTGGGTTGTCGATGACCTGGCCGAGGTGCTGGCCGTGGCCGACGTGAAGGGGATCCTTCACCAGTTCTTCCACGAGGGCAAAGGCGCCGACCCGATCGTCCACTTCTACGAGACGTTCCTCGCCCAGTACGACCCCGCCGAGCGCGAGCGCCGCGGGGTGTACTACACCCCCGAGCCGGTGGTGTCCTACATCGTCCGCTCCCTCCACCAGATTCTCCAACAGAAGTTCGGGAAAGCCGATGGGCTGGCCTCTCAAGGGGTGACCCTCCTCGACCCGGCGGCCGGCACGATGACGTTCGTCGCCAAGGCCGCCCAGGTGGCAGTGGACGAGTTCGTCTCCAAGTACGGCGAGGGTAGCCGGGCGAGCTTCATCAAGGACCACATCTTGCAGAACTACTACGCGTTCGAGCTGATGATGGCCCCCTACGCCGTCGGGCACCTCAAGATGGGGTTCTTCCTCGACGAGCTCGGCTACCGGCTCGGCCCGGACGAACGGTTCAAGCTCTACCTCACCAACACCCTGGAGATGGAGGAGCTCGCCGAAAGCCAGCTCCCCGGGTTCGCCTCCCTCGCCGAGGAGTCCCACAAGGCGGGCGAGGTCAAGCGCGACGTGCCGATCCTCGTGGTCCTCGGGAACCCGCCGTACTCCGGCCACTCCGCCAACAAGGGTCCGTGGATCCGCGGACTCATCGAGGACTACAAGCAGGTTGACGGGAAGCCCCTGGGAGAGAGGAACCCCAAGTGGCTCCAGGACGACTATGTGAAGTTCCTGCGGTTCGCCGAGTGGAAGATCGCCAGGCCGGCCTGGGCGTCGTCGGCATGATCACCAACCACTCCTACCTCGACAACCCCACCTTCCGCGGCATGCGCCAGCACCTGATGAACACGTTCGACGAGATCTACCTGCTCGACCTGCACGGCAACTCCCTCAAGAAAGAGCGCTGCCCCGACGACTCCCCGGACGCGAACGTGTTCGACATCCGCCAGGGCGTGGCGATAGTGTTCTTCGTAAGATTCGGCGATGAACAAGGAAGTTGAGAACTGGCTGAGTTCAGCCAAGTACGACCTCCGCGCGGCCGCGGACATGCTGAAGGCCGGCCACTGCCTCCACACCGTATTCCTGTGCCATCTGGCGGTGGAGAAGGGCTTGAAGGCCAAGGTGCGTGAGGTTGTGGGCAAGACCCCTCCCAAGACGCACGATCTCATTGCCCTCTTACGCCTGAGCGGGCTCCGACCACCGGATCAACTGCTCGACTTCCTCGGCAAGTTGAGCGGTGCCAGCGTGGCAACGCGGTACCCAGAGGACCTGTCGGAGACCTCCAAGCTGTACCCCAGGGACGTAGCCGAGGAGTACCTCCGGCGCACGGAGGAGGTGATCCAATGGATAACGCGACATCTGAGATCCTGAACAGGTACAAACAGATGCTGAGGCAGCTTGGCATCGTTCCCGAGCGAGTCATCCTGTTCGGTTCTCGCGCACGGCGAGCAGGGGGCGAGCACAGCGACTTCGACTTGGTCGTCATCTCCAAGGACTTCGCGAGGATGAACCTGCGTGAGAGGCTCGAGATCCTCGGGATGGCTGCGGCCAGGATCATGGAGCCCGTTCAAGCCCTGGGCTACACGAGCGAGGAGTTCGCAGCCCTTGGGGAGGGGACGTTCGTGGGCGACGAGGTCAAGCCTGTGGGGATCGAGGTATGAGCAACAGCACCAGAAGGGCCAGGGTGTACCACGCCGACCTCTGGGGACTCCGTGAGGACAAGTACGCCTGGCTCGATAACAACGACTGGAAGACGACCGAATGGCGCGAGATCCGGCCTGTATCCGAGTTCTACCTGTTTACGCCACAGGACGCTAACCTGTTCGAGCAATACAGCCGGTACATCAAGGTCACGGACATCTTCCCGGTCAACTCCGTGGGCATCGTCACGGCACGGGACTCGCTGACGGTGCGCTGGACGCCGGAGGACGTGTGGACAACCGTAGTCAACTTCTCCCGCATGGGTCCAGAGCTAGCGCGGGAAGCCTACAAACTGGGCAAGGACGCACGCGACTGGAAGGTCACCTTTGCTCAAGAGGATTTGCGTCAGAGCGGTCCGGACCGGTGCCATATCATCCCGCTCCTCTATCGCCCGTTTGATGTTCGCTTCACGTACTACACAGGTCAGTCGCGGGGTTTCCTCTGCATGCCTCGCCCCGATGTCATGCGTCACATGGCGACAGGCGAGAACATCGCGCTCATCACGTCTCGACTGACGAAAGGCGAGAGCTTCAGGCATGCGCAGGTCACCAGGCACATCACCGAGGTGATCTGCATGTCGCCCAAGACATCAAACAACGGCTTCGTGTTCCCTCTCTACCTCTTACCAGACGGTGACCGACGCGATCTGCTCACAACGCACGAACCTTCAGAGCGCCGGCCGAACCTGAACTCTGATCTCGTCGCCGCTCTGGCTAAGGCGTATGGGCAAGAGCCGTCGCCGGAGGAGATCTTCCGCTACGTGTACGCGGTCCTGTACGCCCCAAGCTACCGCGAGAAGTACGCCGAGTTCTTGCGGCTCGACTTCCCGCGGATCCCGTTCACGTCCGATCCGGAGCTG
>DSBZ01000229.1 GCA_011057175.1 Candidatus Acetothermia bacterium | reverse complement strand
GGGCGGCGGTGGCCGCGCTGTAGGCGCTGCTCTGGAGGGCCAGGAGGCGCATCCCGAACCAATACGGGGCGAACGTGGGGAACCGGCCCTGGTACCAGTCCGGCGCCTTCGCCAGGAGCCCCTCGAACTTCTTCGTCCACAGCTCGGTGAGGCCAAGGGCCATCGCGTACGGGAGGAGCTCGTCGAAGTGCTTCTCCCGCGCCGCGAACTCGATCCGGCCCACCTCGGCGCGGCGGATGTACTCCACCAACCCGAGCACGCCCCGCAGCGCCTCGATCCCCTTTCCCGTCCGCTTGGGCATGAACGGGGCGAAGGCGAGGACGATGAGCCCGGAGAGGCCAAGGGTGAGACCGAGGTACAGGGAATGGGCGAAGTAGGCGAGGAACACGGCGAGGAAGATCGTCCCGATCCCGAGCCCATAGTAGACGCCCCGCACGTGATCGGGGTTTCCCACGTAGTAGCCGTCCTCGCTCAAGTCCATGTACAGGCGCGCCTTGAGCCCGACCATCTTGTCGTACAGCTTGTACTTGAGGTCGGAGATCTTCCGGCTCTCCGCCCCGCCGAGGAGGGCTTCGCGGAGGGCCTTCTCATAGGGCGTCAACGGTGCCTTGCTCTCTGCGGCCACGAGCTCGAAGTCGTCCGGCTCGCGGGCCTTTTCGTCGTTCCAGATCTCACGGATCACGAGATGCCCCTTCGTGGCGAGCGACAGGATCCCCGCCGCGAAGTCGCGCGGATCGGCGCGGTTGTCGAGGAGGACCCCCGCCTCGGCCGGGCCAAGGCCTTCGATGGGTTTGTACACCGGGGCCACCGCGCCCACCTTCGGGTCCCGTCCCCGCACCCACCACAGGACGAACATCCCGGCGAAGACGAGGATCGGGATCCCCGCGTACAGGTTGTCCTGGAGGAACCACAGGAACCCCTGCCACGCCCCCGGGAGGGCGACCGCCCCTTCCGGGACCCGCACCGCGACCGTGATCCCCTCCCCGGATCGCAGTCCTTCTGCCTCCCCCACGAGGAGGACGTCCTCCCAGCCCAACTCCAGGGGGTCCGTGGTCCCATACGGCCCGCGGAAAGCGGTGGCCCGCACATCGGTCGGGCCGATCGCTGACGGAAACGCGATCTCGACCCGCGCCCGGGCGATGGGCATCGCCCAGTCCGTCCCGATCGCGTTCCAGTAGAGCTCGACCTCGCCGTCGTAGCGGCGCAGGGCGCGCGCCACGCGGTAGCGGATCGTGTACGTGACGAGGCCCCGCACGGTCTGGTCCGGATCGCCGATCTGGAGGACGAGGTTTCCTCCCTCCGTGTACTGCCGGTAGGGAACCGAACCGCCCTGTGCTCGGACCTCGTCCACCGCCACCCGCAGCCGGTACGTCTCACCGGTGGGGAGGCGGCAGTAGATGGGGATCTCGCGGAAGATCCCGTGGCGGGCGACGGCGAAGTACACCCCGATCTCCTCGCGCACGGCGACGATCCCGTCCTCTCCGATCTCGGCCCGGACGAGGTAGTCCCGGATCTCCTCCCCGACGCCGAGGAGGGAGAACAGGGCGACGAAGACAAGGGCGAGGCGCTTCATCGGCTGAAGTCCACCTTGGGGGGTTCGCCCATCGTCTCCGAGGGGAGCATGTAGAACTCCCGCTCCCCGATCCGGAAGAGGTTCGCGATCAGGTTCTGGGGGAATACCTTGATCGCCGTGTTCAGATCGCGCACCACCGCGTTGTAGTAGCGACGGGAGCGGGCGATCTCCTCCTCCAGCCCGTCGAGCGACCTCTGGAGCGAGGTGAAGTTCTCGTTCGCCTTGAGCTGGGGGTAGTTCTCGACCACGGCGAACAGGCTCTTCAGCGTCCCGGCGAGGACGTTGTCCGCCTCCGCCTGTTCTTTGGGGGTCCGCGCCTTCATCGAGGCCGAGCGGGCCTCCGTCACCCGCTCGAACACGTCCCGCTCGTGGGTCGCGTAGCCCTTCACCGTCTCCACGAGGTTCGGGATGAGGTTGAACCGCTTGCGGAGCAAGGTGTCGATCCCCCGCCACGCCTCTTCGGCCCGCACCCCGAGGCGGACGAGCTTGTTGTACACCGCGGCCACCCACAGGAAGAGGAGCACGAACGCGCCCAGGATGACCCAGCCGATGATCGATCCGAACTCCATGGCACCACCTCGGGGGCATTCTATGCGAACCGTCTGCAAGGGGCGAACTGTGGCCCCGTCTCGTGAGAGGTGCTAGACTCAGCCGCGATGAACCTCTATCTGGATACGGCGAACGTAGAAGAGATCCGGGAGCTTTCGTGGCTTGTGGATGGGGTGACGACGAACCCATCCCTCGTGGCACGGGAGGAGCGCCCGTTCTCCGAGGTCCTGCGGGAGATCTGCGCGACCGTGCGCGGTCCGGTGTCCGCGGAGGTCGTGGCCTCGGATGCGGACGGCATGGTCCGCGAGGCGCGAGAGCTGGCGAAGGTTGCGGCGAACGTGGTCGTGAAGATCCCCATGACCGAGGCTGGGATGCAGGCGGTGCAAATCCTGTCACGGGAAGGGGTGCGCACCAACGTGACCCTTGTTTTCTCCGCGAACCAGGCCCTCTTGGCGGCCAAATGCGGGGCGACCTACGTCTCCCCGTTCGTGGGGCGGATCGACGATGCCGGGGGGGATGGGATGGGCGTCGTAGCGGAGATCCTCCCCATCTTGCGCCACTACGGTTTCCCCACCGAAGTCATCGTGGCGAGCGTTCGCCATCCCGGACATGTGCTGCAGGCGGCCCTCCTCGGGGCACACATCGCCACCGTGCCCTACGGTGTGTTGAAGAAACTGTTCGGGCATCCCCTCACCGATGCGGGGATCGCTCGGTTCCTCAAGGACTGGCAACGCGTTCCCAAGGGCTGAGGGAAGCCTCCTCGCCAGGGAAGGGGGGCTCATGCGTCCGGAGCTGCGGTCCGCGGGGAGGATCCGATGAACCGCAGGCGGGTGGATGCCCCTCTTGCTGCGGCGATCGCGGCGATGCTTATCCTGTGGGCATCGGCGTTCGCCGCGATCCGGAGCGCCCTCGGGGTCTTCCGGCCCGGGGAGCTGGCCCTGCTCCGGTTCCTCGTTGCCTCGATCGTATTGGGGGCGATCAGCATCGGCTGCCGCAGCCCCCTCCCCCAGCGCCGCGACGTGCCGACGCTCTTCCTCTTGGGGGGGGTGGGGATCACAGTCTACCACCTCGCGCTGAACTACGGCGAGCAGACCGTCACCGCAGGCGCGGCGAGCCTCCTCATCGCCTCCGCCCCGATGTTCACCGCCCTGTTCGCGCGGCTCTACCTCAAGGAAGAGCTCGGACGATCCGGCTGGGTGGGGATCGCGTTGGGATTCGCCGGAGTCGCCCTGATCACCCTCGGGGAGGGGGAGGCGTTCCGCCTCGAGCCGGGCGCGTTCATCATCCTCGTCGCTGCCCTGTCCGCCAGCATCTACAGCGTCCTTCTGAAGAGGTTCATCGTTCGCTATCCGCCGCTCGCGTTCACGACCTACATCGTGTGGGCGGGGACGATCCCGATGCTCATCTTCCTCCCCGGACTCCTCTTGGCCCTCCGCGCCGCGCCGTGGTCGGCGATCCTCGCTGTCGCCTATCTGGGCATGTTCCCAGGGGGGCTGGCGTACGTCCTGTGGGTGTACGGGCTCAGGCGGCTTCCCGCTTCGAATCTATCGAGCTTCCTCTACCTGAGCCCGGTGTTGGCGATCGGGATCGCCTGGATCTGGCTCCGCGAGATCCCGAGTTGGCTCTCCGTTGCGGGTGGGCTCGTTGCGAT
>DSBZ01000061.1 GCA_011057175.1 Candidatus Acetothermia bacterium | reverse complement strand
TCGGCCAGGGAACGGTCTCCGTCCAGTACACGATCACCGGACGGGGGCTCCCTCGCCCCCTCGTCCGCGAGGATGTGTTCCTCTCCACCCGCGACGTCGCCGCCTACGTGCCGTGGGAGGCCGAGCTCATCGCGGACATCCTCGCCTACAACGAGTTCGGTGACCCGAACCTCGAGGCCATCGCCGTGGAGGCCACGGTGCAGCCGGGCTTCTCCACCACCGAGGTCGTGTCCCTGGAGGTGGAGCGGGATACCTACGCTCCCGGGGACAGGGTCCGCTTCCTCGTCACCCTCCGCGGGTGGCGCGGCGTGGTCGAGCACCGGGAAGGGTGGTTGGAGATCCCAGCGGATATCGTTACCCCCTACATCGAACTCCGCGCATACGGGGGACCCCGCCCGCGGGAGAAGGGGGAGGGCCCGCCCACGCTTGAATCGCTCCTCGACCTCCTCGACTACATCGAGGGGATCCCATCCTATGACACGTTGACCGTGGAGCTGTTCGCGGTTGACCCCGTTTCGAGCGTGATCGGCGAGACGTGGCTGTACGGGGTGGATGGGCTCGCCGACCGGATCCCCGGTTCGGTCGTGTGCGGCGAGGTGTCCCTCATCCTCCCGATCGAGGAGAAGTAGACAATGTGGGACCTCCGCGAAGCAGCAGAGGCGCTCGAGGCCCGGCTCATCCGACCGATGGGGCCGTTCGCCGTCTCCGGCGCCACCTGCGACTCACGCCGGGTCCAGCCGGGAGACGTGTTCATCGCCCTCTCGGGCAGCCGGGCCAACGGCCACGACTTCCTCGATGAGGCGTTCGCCCGGGGCGCGGTAGGGGCGGTCGTGTCCTGCGATCCGGGCTCGGGAAGCAATCTCCTCCTTGTCCCCGACGTCCCGACCGCCCTCCGCGAGCTCGCCTCCTGGCGGCGAGCGATGATCGAGGCCCCGATCGTCGCCGTCACGGGCTCGTTCGGGAAGACGACGATGAAGGAACTCGTCGCGGCCGCCCTCTCCGCTCGTTACCGCACCTACCGCGCCCCCGAGAACTACAACACGGAGATCGGCGTTCCCTTGGCGATCCTCTCCATCCCGGACGATGTGGAGGTTGCGGTGTTCGAGCTGGGGATGACGGCCCAGGGGGAGATCCGCGCCCTGGGCGAGCTCCTGAGGCCGTGGGCGGGGATCATCACCTCGGTCGGACCCGGCCACCTCGGAAGCCTCGGCTCACTGGACGCGATCGCGGACGCGAAGTGGGAGCTCGCCGCGGTCCTCCCCGAGGAGGGGATCCTCGCCCTGGGGTGGGATTCCCCCCACCTCCGGGCGAGGTCGGAGCGATACCCTGGTCTGTGCTTGCGGTTCGGGGGCGACGCCGAGGCCGACTTCTACCCCCGGGAGGTGGTCACCGACCGTCCCGAAGGGGTGGCGTTCCGCACCGCGACGCCGGTGGGCGAGATCCCCGTACAGCTCAAGCTCCTTGGGGAGCACGTCCCCGTGCTGGCCTGCGGGGCGATCGCCCTCGCTTGGGGGATGGGGGTCCCCGAGCGAAGCGCTGCCCAGGCCCTCGCCCACGTGGAACCGATCCCTCACCGCCTCCAGCTCCGGCCGGTCGCGTTTGGGTGGATTCTCGACGACTGCTACAACGCAAACCCTCTCTCCATGCGCTCGGCCCTCCGCGCGTTGGCCACGCTCAAGGTCCCCGCCGCGCGCCGCGTGCTCCTGTTCGGGGACATGCTCGACCTCGGGGTCGACGAGGATCACTTCCATGCCCAAGTGGTACGCGAAGCGCGGAACCACAACCTGGATGCCGTGTTCTGCTACGGCCCCCGCGCCGCGCGGGCGTTCCACCTCTGGGACGGCCCTGGCGCGGCGGAGGTGGACGACCTCGAGGCCCTGGTCGCTGCAATCCGGAAGGAGGTGTGGTCGGCCCCGACCCTCCTCCTCGTGAAAGGGTCGCGGGGGATGGCCCTCGAACGGGCGATCGAGGCGTTGGTCAACAGCATCACCACGAGCGGCTCCACAGGGTGAACCCGGCCGCGGCCGCGAACCCGAGCCCGGCCACAACCCCCCACGTCGCGAGAGGAGAGACGGGAAACGCGTCGAGCAACGCTCCGCCCACGAACGCGCCAAGCGACCAGCCGAGCGTCTCCGCGAGGCCGAACGCCCCGAGATAACGGCCCCGGCGCATCGAAGGGGCAAGATCTGCCGTCACGGCGAGCGTGGTTGGGGAGAAGACCATCTCCCCCAGCGTCACCACGACCATGGCCCCGAGGAGGGCAGGGTAGGCCCTCAGCCAACCGAAGGCGAGGTAGCCCAGCCCGTAGAGGAAGCTCCCTCCGGCGAGGAGCCGCCCCCGCGGGAACCGCGCCAGGACCCGGGCGAGCGGGTACTGGAACAGGACCACGAGGAATCCGTTCGTGGTGAGAAGCCCCCCGAACTCCGCCTCCGAGAGGCCGAGCCGATCCACGGTGAACACGGACAGGGTGGACACGAGCTGCCCGGCGACCACGAACACGAGAAGGGAGAGCGCCACGAACCCCACGAACCGCCGGTCGGCGATGAGCTCCCGGAATCCCCCCCTCATCCTGCCGTCTCCGTCCGCCCGCCGCGGCTCGCGGGCGTAGCGCGCGAGGACCGCAAGCGATCCTGTTGTGATGAGGGCTGTGGTGAGGAACAAAGTCCAATAGGGCAACAGGGAAGCCATGTATCCCCCGATGGCCGGCCCCACTGCCCATCCCACGTTCCCCCCGACCCGGAGGAGGCCGTACGCCTCCATCCGCCGCCCCGGACCCGCCGCGTCGGCGGCGAGGACCGTGATCGCGCTCATCGCGAGCGCTCCCGTGATGCGGACTGCGAGGTATACGACGACGATCGCCCACACCGGCCCATCGGTCGCGATAAGGGCCGCCAGCCCGAGGAACAGGACGACCCGCCCCCCGACCGCGTTGAGCACCGTCGGCCGGCGTCCGACCCGATCCGCAAGCTCCCCCCCCACGACCCGCCCCACGGCGCTCACCAGGCCGTAGGCCAACGCGATCGCCCCCACGACCGTCATCGCCAAGCCCCGATCCCGGTGCAGGTAGAGGGAGAGGAACGGCAAGGCGATCGAGAAGCCAGCGGAGGTGATGAGCTGGCTCCCGATGAGGACCCACAGCGTCCGGTCGAACCGGGCGAGCTCCCCGCGCAGCCCAGCCGAGCGCGACACGGTCAGAGGAGCGAAGCGGCCCAGGCCAGGATGGGCGCGAGCAGAAGCGCGGGCAGGAAGTCCGCTGCATCCACCTCCCGCAACCGGAGGAGGCGGATCCCGAGGAGGAGGATGATCGCCCCCCCCGCTGCGGACAGCTCCACCGCTGGCCCTGCCGCGGGGGAGAACCCCACGACGCGGGAGGAGAGGAGCATCGCCGCGATCGTGACCCCGCCCTGATAGACGAGGATCACGATCAGGGAGAGGAGGACACCGGGACCGAGGGCAGCAGCGAGGGTGAGGGCCGATATCCCATCGAGGATCGACTTCGCCCCGAGGAGGGACCAGTCCCCGTACAGCCCGTCCTGGATCGCCCCGAGGAGCGCCATCGGGCCCACGCAGAACAGAAGGCTCGCCGTGAGGAAACCTTCCCCGAGCGGGCGGCCCCGGAACAGGCGCTCCATGCGCAGCGTCGTGCGCTCGATCCGCTCCCCCAACCGGGCCGCCACGCCCACCGCGCCGCCGAGGATCACGGACAACATCAGGACGAGCACGTTCCCCGTCCCCAGCGCGAGCCGTAGCCCCAGGACGACGGTCGTCAAGCC
>DSBZ01000231.1 GCA_011057175.1 Candidatus Acetothermia bacterium | reverse complement strand
CCCCCAGCCGGTCCAGGCGGTACGGGCTCGGCCCCCAGGGCCCGGTGAGGCGCACCACCAAGTCGAGCTCCCCCCCCAGGACCTCGCCGCCCCCGGTCAACGTAAGGGCGGACGCCCGGCGGTCCGCGACGGGGTCGTGCTCCAGCCGACCGCCCAGGCGCAGCTCGAGCTCGGACAGAACCGTGCCCACGATCGCCTCGGGCCCGGGGGGAAGCACGGTGGTGTACCAAGCCGTCCGGGCCTCGGCCCCCTCCCCGGACCGGACGGCCACGGTCAGGAGCTCCCGGCCCGGCTCGACCCCGGTCGGGATGGACAGGACCAGCTGGACTGTACCCCGTTCTCCGGGACCGAGGGCGAGCTCCCGGGGGGAGGTGCGTACGTCCCACCCCCGGGCCGAGGAGGCCTCCACGAAGAACCGGTCAAGGAGGTTCCCCTGGTTCACCACCCCCAGCGCGTAGGAGACCGATTCCCCCGGCTGGCCCTGCCCCGGCTCCGGGGGAACCAAGTCCACGGCGGCCACGGGCTGCACCTGGACCTCCGCGGATGCGTCGGACTCCCCCCATGCCCCCGACACCACAAGCCGGACCCGGTACAGTCCCGCCGAGGCTACCCGGGGGACGATCACGGTCAGGAACACCGTCTCCTCACCTCCAGGCGCGAGGAAGAGCTCCTCTGGCACCCCGAGGTGCGTCCAGCCCGAGGGGACGTCGACCCGCAGGCGCGCCTCCACCGGGTCAGGGCCGCGGTTCGCAGCCTGGAAGACGTGCAGGGCCACGTCCCCCGGGGAGACCGCACGGGGCGGGGAGAGGACCTCCACCACCGCCTGGGCCGGGCCGACGATCCCCCCCGCGAGCACGAGGACCGCCCCGAGGAGAAGCCGCTCGCTCCACCCACTCCGCCTGACTCCCACGGTGGGCACTCTACGCCAGCGCGGAGAAAACGGCGGGAAACAGGTCCACCGCCGAGGAGAACTCCTGCCGTCCGCTACGGAGAGCGGGCCCCGAGGAGCTCCTCCAGGGCCTTCACGTCCTCCTCGTCCACCCGACCGCTGTTGTCGAAATCGAACGCCCGGGCGTTGCCCTGCACCGCCGCGCTCCCCCACAGCTCCCGGAACAGCGCCACGTCGCCCTCGTCGAACACCCCATCCCCGTTGATGTCCTCGTAGAGCCCGTCGCCGTCCAGATCGCGGGGCAGACTACCCCCCGCGAGCGGGACCAGGGCGAGGGGGCGGACCCGCAGCGCCGCCTGGGCGGCCAGGATCTCCGGGCCTCCCACGTCCACCTTCACCACAGCGAGGTAGGTCCCCGGACCCAGCCGGAGCCCGGTCTCCGCCACCACCCACCGGACCCCGCCCGGAAGGGTCGGCACCGGGTCCGGCTTGACCTCGGCGAGCAGCGTCCCCTGGGCGTCGTACACCTCCACCCCCACCTGTACCTCCCGTAGGTTGGCCCGGCCGGAGTTGGCGAACTCCACGACCAGCCACAGCGGGTTCAGGCCCCGGAACTCCACGCGCCGGACGTCGCCTTGCGGGCGGGGGGAGCCCACAGTGGCGTAGACCTTGATCCCGATCCGCTTGGCGACCATCACCGTCGTCCCCTGGTGCTCCACGGGGCGCGGCTCCCCGTGCACGAACACGATCCCCCAGTAGGCCCCCACGCCCACCGCGCTCGGCACGGTCACGGTGCCCTGGACCTCGCGGGCCGCCCCGGGGCCCAGGGTGAACGAGGACGGGGTCACGCTGAGCCACGGGGACAAGGAGGAGGGGAGGGTCCCCGGGGGGTAGAACCGGTTGCCCCCCAGCTCATCCCGGTCCCAGTCCCCGACGTACACGGTGAACGTCTCGGGGACTTCGGTCTCGTTGCGCACGACAAACGAGAACCTGTGGACCTGGCCCGGGGAAACGGCGAGGTCCACCTCGAGGAGGTTCACCTCCAGCGCCGCAACCGACAGGGCGGGAACGAAGGCCAGCAGAACGAAGAGGTTCCTCATGGCCGGGAGTATACTCGCGCCCTACGGCCCAGTGAGGGTGTACGTGAACCGGAGCTCGTACGTCCCGGGAACCGTGGTCGCGTAGTCCACCCGGACCCGGAGGGCGACCTCCAACCACAGACCTGTGCCGGCGCTCCCTCCGGCCACCGCCTGCTCCCCCGTGGACAGCCCCACGTAGCCCGTCTGGGGAGTGGTGACGCCCGGACCGAACGCGCTCACCCGCCACTCGAGGTGGGAACACGGTTTGCCCGGCGGAGGCTCAGACCCGGTGTAGATCCACGTTGGGGAATCGGAGGCGATGTGCAAGGACCACGCGGTCGCGCTCGACACCGTGAGCCGCTGGGCGGGGGAGATCTCCCGGTAGCCCCGGTCGTAGTCGGCGAGGGTCAGTTCCTCCAGATCCACGAGCTGCGGGGTCACGCTCAGGGATTGGCTGATCCCTTCCCGGTAGTGCACCCGCACCGCCACCCAGTTCAAGCGGGATGCCTGCTCGGCGCGCAGGCGGACCCGGAACGAACCATCGCCCAACTCCCCCGCACTCCAGGTCCGGCCCCACGTGTCGGTACTCCCCCCGAGCACGTACTGCCGCCACGCCGCCGACATCCAGCCCGCGAAGTACCCCGTCGTCGTCCAGCTCGTCCCGCCGTCCCAGGATAGCTCCACGTAGAGGGCGGAAGCGCGTGCCTCGTGCTTGCGGGCATCCACAAGGACCTCGATGCCCACGACCTCGCTCCCGGCGGGGACGGAGATCCCGTACCCCCAGTAGAGGTGCACCCGGTTGTCCGGCGCCGTGGCGTACGCGCCATCGTCGTAGTATGCTCGGGACCCATCCGCGAATTGACCGGAATCGGCCGACGGGTTGAGCCAGCCCGTGTTCACCTGGGCCAGGCCCACTGTCCCCACGAGGAGCGCCGCCACGAGTCCCGCGCGCCGCATCGCTCCCCTCAAGCCCCCCGAACGATGAAGAGCAGCCCGGATTCCTTGCGAACCCGGGCTGCCCATGTGCACACCCTCATCACGGGGCAGTGAGCGTGTAGGTGAACCCCAGGCTGTAGTCACCCGCGGGGTCGTTCTCCCAGCTCACGAGCACACGGAAGTCCATCGAGAGCTCGATATACCCGCCCCTCGTTCCCGCGGCGACCTGGGTCGCCCCGGTCGCGAGCGGGGTGAACGTGCTCACGTATGACGAGACGCGCCCATCTTCGGTGGCAGCCCGCCACAGGAGGTCGGTGCACGGCTTCGCCCATGGGCCGGTCCACGTGTCGGAGTTGGCGGCCACGGTCAGGGTCCAGCTCTTGTTGCTCCAGATGCGGATGCCCTGCGCGGACAGAGCATCCACCTGACCCGCATCGTAGTCCGCCTCGTCGAGCGTCCCGAAGTTGATCGTGCTCGTCGAGAGCATGAGCCGGATCAACGTCGGCACCGTGAACTGGGCCGTCGAGTCCGCCGTCACCTGCGCCATCCCCACCACGCCCACAACAAGCCCCAACGCCAACACACCAACCGTAAGCGTACGAACCTGCATCACTGCACCTCCAAGAAAGTTTGAATTGTGCTTCTCTTGGAGGCGTTTCGGCAGCCCAGCCATCTCTCCGGAAGGAGACCTGTGGCTTTGCGTCCCCGGGTCGCCCCAGGTTTGCCCGTTCGATCACCTCTTGTTTCTTCCGGAAAACCTTCTCCTGTGCTCGACCACCTCCCCTCGGCCCGATGGTACGGGCCAACCCCGCGGGCTCTCGGCCAGCGTCCATCTCCCCACGCCGCGTCCGTCCATCGGCGTGGGCACGCCT
>DSBZ01000055.1 GCA_011057175.1 Candidatus Acetothermia bacterium | reverse complement strand
CCCCCACAGCATCCCGTCCGCGATCGCTCCCGCGAACGGCCCCTGCGTCCATTCCTCCTCCCCAACGGGCACCGTGTCGAGATGCCCCTCCAGCATCACGGTGGGGCCCTCTCCGCGGGAGATCCGTCCCACCACCGCTCCCAGCGGGCCGCGCTCCACCTCGCAGAACCCCTTCAGGACCTGGAACAGGCGGTCGGCAAGATCTCCTTCCATCCCCGATGGGCTCGGGATGCGCACCAGTTCTTGGGCCAAGCGCACAGGATCGATCATGAGAGGTGGATCTCCACGATGTCCTTGTCCTGGACGACATGGTCCCGGGGGGCGTGCTGGCCATCAAACCGGCCCGAACCCCACAAGCGCACGTAGCGCAGGCGGCTCACGAATTCCTTGTGGATCTGCTCTACTACATCTAGCACCGTTGCTCCCTCCCGCATCGTGTACGGTCGCGTGAGATCAGGGGGTTGGCCAGGTTTCTTCGTGTACACCCGCACCACCCCCGAGTGGCGAAAGATGAACGGTCGCAGTTCGTCCAATCCCTCCCCGGTCGCTGCGGAGACGGCGATCGCGGGAAACCTCCCCTCGGTCCAGGCGCGGAACACCGCCACGCGCTCCCCGCCGAGGTCGGCCTTGAGGCCGAGGGCGACTGCCTTCCGCTCCACGACCCGCCAGTCCACCTGCCGGCTCGGGCCCGTGGTGAGCCGGGTGTGATGTTCCTCGAGGAGGCCGATCACCTCCTCTGCCTCCGCGAGCCCGCGGGGGTTCTCTAGATCGACGCACAGTGCCACCGTATCCGCCAGCCGGACCACGCTGTACACCCACCCCTCGGTGTAGTCCCGCGTGAGCGGCGGCAGGTCCACGAGCTGGATCTGGATGTCCTCGAACTCCATCATCCCCGGCTGGGGACGGAGGGTGGTGAGGGGGTAGGGGGCGACCTCCGGCGTGGCGCGGGTGAGGGCGGCGAGGAGGGCCGATTTCCCGGCGTTCGGCGCCCCGACGAGGGCCACCTGGGCCGCTCCCTCCCGCGGCACGTGGTACGCGGCCCCGCTCCCCTTGCCGGAGCGGTGCTGCTGCTCGACCTTTTCCTTCAGCTTGGCGATCCGCTTGCGGATGTCGGCCTGCATCTTCTCCGTTCCCTTGTGTTTGGGAATGGTGGCGAGCATCTCTTGAAGAGCGTCCAGGCGTTCCTCATCCGTCTTGGCCCGGTTGAGGCGATCCCGGGCGCCGAGGAAGGCTGGGCTCAGGTTGGCGGGCATGGCCTCTGATTGTAGTGACCCCGTCGGATCCCTTCTAGCGAGCATGGGGACGGACCGGCTATAGTACCGTCATGACCCCCTCCGCAGCGGACGGCACCGCCGACGTCCTTTCCCCCCGCACGATGCGGGACCTCGAGCTGGGGAAGGTCCTCGACGGGGTGGCATCGTTCGCTGCCTGCTCGCTCGGGGCTGAGGCCGTGCGGGTTCTCGTTCCGCGGGCCGATCGGGACGCTCTGGAACGGGAGTTCGCCCTCGTCGCGGAGATGGGGAAGGCAGTGGAGGGAGGGTTCTCCCCGGGCGGGATCGGCGACCTGTCCCCTCTCCTCGACGAGGCGCGGGAGCACGGGATCCTGGCCCCGGACCGGTTCGTGGCCGTGGCGGGGATCCTCGCGGCGGGCGGGGAGGTGCGCCAGACACTGTCGTGCGCGCCGCTCCCCGGGCTCGCTGCCCTCGCGGAGAGGCTCTCCGACCAGATCGACCTTCTCCGCGCGATCTGGCGGGCGCTCGACGAGCGGGGGGAGATCCGGGAGGACGCGACCCCCAAGCTGCGGGACCTCACCCAGGAGCGGCGGGGGCTCGCGGACCGGATCACGGCCGCCCTGCGCCGGTTCCTGGACCGTCACCGTGAGCTCGTCCAGGAGCCGGTGGTGACGCAGCGCGGGGGGCGGTTTGTCGTGCCCTTGAAGGCCGGGGCCCGTGGGGATTCGATCGTCGTCCACGAGACGTCCGCCAGCGGGCAGACCCTGTTCGCCGAGCCGGCGCCGGTGGTCGAGCTCAACAACCGGCTGCGGGAGGTCGACGACGAGATCGGGCGCGAGAAGCGCCGCATCCTGGCCGAGCTTACGGCGCGGCTCCTCGCGGAGGAGCGGCGCCTGCGGCGCGACGTGGCGACCCTCGCCCGGCTCGATTCCCTCTACGCCCGGGCGCGGTGGGGGCAAGCCGCGCGCGCGATCATCCCCACCCTCGTCGAGGACGGGCGGATCGAGCTCGTGGACGCCCGTCACCCTCTGCTGGGTGAGCGGGCGGTGCCGGTCTCGATCGCGTTCGGGGGTGCGAAGCGGGTGGCGGTGATCACCGGCCCCAACACGGGCGGCAAGACCGTGCTCCTGAAGACGATCGGCCTCCTCACCGCGATGGCCCAGTGCGGGATTCCGGTCCCCGCCTCGGCGCGGACGATGCTCTCCGTGTTCCCGAAGGTGCGATCCGACATCGGGGAGGAACAGTCGATCGAACAGAGCCTATCCACGTTCTCCTCCCACATGACCAACATCGTCTCGATCCTCGGCGAGGCCGACGAGCGGACGCTCGTCCTCCTCGACGAGCTGGGGGCGGGGACAGATCCCCAGGAGGGGGCCGCGCTCGGGCTTGCGATCCTGGAGCGGATCCTCGAGGTCGGATCCACCGCTGCGGTCGCCACCCACCTCACGCCCCTCAAGCACTTCTCCGTGTCCCATCCCGGGGTCCTCTCCTGCTCGATGGAGTTCGATCTGGAGACTCTCGCCCCGACGTACCGCGTCCTGGAGGGCGTGCCCGGGCGGTCGTGCGCCCTCGAGATTGCCCGGCGGTTGGGGCTCCCCGAGGACCTCATCGCGCGGGCGCGGGGCTCGTTCACGTCCGGGGAGATCCGCGCCGAAGAGATCATCGCGGAGCTGGAGCGGGAGCGCGGGGCGGCGCGACGGCTGCGGGCGAACCTTGAGCTGGAGCGGGAAGCCGTGAGGAAGATGCGGGCCGACTACGAACGGCGCTTGCTCGCCCTCAAGGAGAAGAAGGTCGAGGCACTGGGGCAGGAACTGGCCCGCCTGGAGAGGGAGATCCGCGCCGCGCGCAACGAGCTCGCGAGCCTCATTGCCCAGGCGCGAGCCGCGGAGGGAAGCGAGGAACGGCGGGCGATCCTCAAGCGGGTGGAGGGGATCGCGGCCGAACTCCCGGCCCCCCCCGCTGCCGGGGCACCGCCGCTCGAGCTTGCGGAGGGGATGACGGTGCGGGTGCGTCCCTCGGGCACGCTCGGGAAGGTTCGGCACGTGGACGGGGATCGGGTTGAGGTCGAGGTGCGGGGGCGGCGGGTCGAGCTTCCTCCCGAGGCCCTTGAACCCGCCGCGGAGGAAGCCGCGTCGCGGGCGCCCGTGCTCGCCCTGGGGCCGGTGGGGCAGGTGAGCTTGGAGCTCTCCGTGCGCGGGCTGACCGTGGCCGAGGCGAGGCGGGAGGTGGAGGCCTGGCTCGACCGCCTCCTCCGCGCGGGGATCGGCACGGGGCGGATCGTCCACGGGAAGGGGACCGGCGCGCTGCGGGAGGCCCTGCACGCCTACCTCCGCTGCGCCCCGTACGTGAAGCGGTTCCACCTCGCCCCGCCCACCGCAGGCGGGGACGGCGTGACGATCGTGGAGTTGGAGTAGGCGCTACTTCACCTCGACCTCACGCAGGACCTCGCCGTTTCGGATCACCTGAGCGAGGGCAAGCCCCCGCGGCCCCTCCCGGGGAGCGACGTAGAGCTCGGCCTGGAGCCGAACTTCTTGCCCCGCCGCGATGG
>DSBZ01000059.1 GCA_011057175.1 Candidatus Acetothermia bacterium | reverse complement strand
GGCGAACCGGGGATCGCCCGCGAGCTCCTCCCTCCCCAGGGCCCGGCACAGGGCCTGGAACTGCCCGTCGGTCCCCACGGCGACCATGAGCGGGCCGTCCGCGGCCGGGAACGCCTGGTAGGGTACGATGTGGGGGTGGGCGGTGCCCAGCCGCCGGGGCTCCTCCCCGGTGAGGAGGAACGCCTGGGATTGGTTCACGAGTGCCGCGGCCGAGCACTCGACGAGGGTCGCCTCCACGGCTTGGCCACCGCCCGTCCGCTCCCGGATGAGGAGCGCCCCGAGGGTCCCGGCGAGGGCCGCCCACGCGGTGAGGACATCCACGATCGCCACCCCGACCTTCACCGGTTCCTCCCCGTCCCCGGTGATCGCCATCAGGCCCCCAAGCCCCTGGATCAGGGCGTCGAACCCCGGCTCGTCCCGGTACGGCCCAGGGGGGAACCCAGCCACGGAGGTGTACACGAGCCGTGGGTTGATCGCCCGGACCTCGTCGTAGCAGAGCCCGAGCTTGGCCGCGGTCTCGGGGAGGAAGTTGTGGACGAGGACGTCGCTTTGGGCGATCAGGGCCTCGAGGACGGTCCGGTCGGCGGCGAGGTCGAGGGCGATCCCGAGCTTCCCGCGGTTGACGGCGAGGAAGTACGCGGACTCCCCCCTGACGAACGGCGGGCCCCACCGCCGGGTCTCGTCACCGTTCCCCGGCCGCTCGACCTTGATCACCTCCGCCCCGAGGTCGGCCATCCACATCGCCGCGAGCGGCCCGGCGAGGATCCGGGACAGATCGAGGACATGCATCCCCCGAAGCGGCTTCATGTCACGGGAACAAGGGGAGCTCCCCCCCCTCCGTGGGGAACGGGATGTGGATCGTGCCGTACTGGCCATCGTAGCCGGGCTGGATCTCCAGCTCCCCGGCCCGGACCTTGGCGACCGCCTCCGCCACCCGCGGCGGAGCGCCCTGCCTCAGCTCCTCCTCGGGGAGGTCGAGGAGGATCGCCAGCTCGCTCCCGAACTTGCTTACCAGCCGATCATACTCCGCTTCCACCCCTCTCGTGTTCACGCCCTGGCCGAGGGCCTGAGCGAGGATCTCCGCGAGGGGGACGAGGGAGCGGTAGGGGATCGCCGTTGACGGGCAGTGCCCGGGCGGCCGGTCGGCGAGCTCCTCCACCCGATGGAGGACGCCCACTGTGACGGGGCGACCGCACACGGGACAGCGGCCGCGGTGGCTCCTCGTCTCCGTGGGTGCGAGCGAGATCCCACACGCCCGGTGGCCATCGAAATGGTATTTCCCCTCCTCCGGAAAGAACTCGATCGTGAACAGGAACCTCTTCCGGTCACGATCGCGGATCGCGGAGAGGAGGGAGCGGTAGGAGATCTCGGGGAGGTCGAGCGCGGTCGCCTCCCGCCCGAGGCGGGACGGGGAATGCGCATCGGAGAACGAGACGAGCGCCAAGCGATCGAGCGCCGAGACCCGCCAGTTCATGGGGGGATCGGAGGAGAGCCCGGTCTCGATCGCGAACACGTGCCCGGTAGCCGCTCCCAACGCCTCGTCCAGGGAATCGAACCCTGACTGGGACCCGAAGATCGAGTACCAGGGGGTCCAGGCGTGGGCGGGGATTAGGGCGGCCTCGGGGCATGCCCCGAGGACGGACTCCACGAGCCGCTCCCCGCTCACGCCGAGCATCGGCCGCCCGTCCGCAACGAGGTTCCCGATCCGCGACAGCTCCCTGTTGATGTGGGCGGCGCCTTCCGCGTGGGGGGCGAGGATTAGGAAGTGCACCCGGCGCATCCGGCCGTCGTGGGACCAAATCGCGGCGATCTCGGTCGTGAACAGGAACCGGACGCCGTCGTAGGCGTACAGGCCCTCCCCCAGGGGGAGGAGGTGACGCGTGAGGTGGCGGAACCACTCAGGATGGGTGAAGTCGCCCGTGCCGAGGAGATCGATCCCCTTTCGCTTGGCCCACTGAGCGAGCCCAGGGAGGTCCATGTCCGGGCTCGTCGCCCGCGAGTGGCGGGAGTGGAGGTGAAGGTCGGCGATGACCCGCATGGGGGCAGTATAGCCCCGAGCGGCGGTGGTCGAACGGAACCTATCCCCGAAGGGCTGCGGCGCGGAGGGCCTCCACTCGGTCCGGCTCCTCCCAGGTCGGGGCGAGATCAAGCCGGCCGAAGTGGCCATAGCAGGACAGGGGCTCGTAGATCGGCCGCCTCAGATCGAGGGCCTCGATGATCGCCGCCGGCCGGAAGTCGAACACCTCGCTCACCGCCTTCGCCAACGCCTCCGGGGACAGGGAGCACGTCCCGAGGGGAGTCACGTTGAGCGCCAGCGGCCGTGCCCGTCCGATTGCGTATGCCACTTCGACCTCGCACGCCTCGGCCAGGCCCGCCGCCACCACGTTCACCGCCGCGTAGCGGGCCATGTAGGAGCCGGAGCGATCGACCTTCGTCGGGTCCTTGCCGGAGAACGCCCCCCCCCCGTGCGAGCCGTACCCGCCGTATGTGTCGGCGATGATCTTCCGCCCCGTCATCCCCGTGTCCGACGCCGGCCCCCCGATCACGAACCGCCCCGACGTGTTCACATGGACCCGGGACTCCTCATCGAGCCAGCCGTCGAGCACCGGTTCCACGACGAGCCGCCGCAGGTCCTCCCGCAGTTCCTCAAGCCCCACGTCCGGGGCGTGTTGGGCGGCGATGATCACCGTGTGCACGCGAACGGGCTGGCTGCCGTTGTACTCCACCGTGACTTGGGTCTTGCCGTCGGGGCGTAGGTAGAGGAGGGAACCGTCCTTGCGGACCTCAGCCAGCCGCCGGGCCAGCTTGTGGGCGAGCACGACCGGGAGCGGCATCCGCTCCGGGGTCTCGTTCGTGGCGTACCCGAACATGATCCCCTGATCCCCGGCCCCGATCCGGTCGTAGGGGTCAGCGGCCTCGTCCCGCCGCACGGCCTGGGCGATGTCCGGCGACTGCTGGCGGATCAGGGTCGCCACGGCACAGGCATCGAACGACAACCCGTACTCGGGCTTGATGTACCCCGCATCACGGATCACGCGCCGCGCGATCTCCCCCGGAGCGAGGTGGGCGGAGGTCGCGATCTCCCCGCCCACGATGATGAGGCCCTCGGTCACGAACGTCTCGCACGCCACGCGGCCCAGGGGATCCTGGGCGAGCACGGCGTCGAGGACCGCATCCGAGACCCAATCCGCCAGCTTGTCCGGGTGTCCCTCGGTCACGGACTCGGCTGTGATCAGCCGCTTCGCTCCACGTGGCCCCGCTCGTGCCATCGCCCCGGTAGGGTATCCCGTCCGTCCCCCTCTGGCCAGGGGACCGGTTTCCCGCTGCGGCAGGCGGCGACGATGGGGTACACTTGGGGCGTTGTCGGTGGGACAAGACCTCAAGGAGGGACGATGGAACGGACGCTCGTGCTCTTGAAACCGGATGCCTTGCAGCGGCGGCTCGTGGGCCGGATCATCGCGCGGTTGGAGGCGAAGGGCCTTCGCCTCGTGGCGATGAAGCTCATCCAGGTGCCCCGGGACCTTGCGGAGCGCCATTACGCCGAACACGTTGGGAAACCTTTCTACAACGAGCTCGTGTCGTTCCTCACCTCGGCCCCGGTGGTGGCCGTCGTCGTCGAGGGGCCGCACGCGATTGAGGCCGTGCGCCGGCTGATGGGGAAGACGAACCCGGTGGAGGCCGACCCCGGCACGATCCGCGGCGACTTCGGGCTCTCGGTGGGGATGAACCTCGTCCACGGCTCGGATTCCCCGGCCGCGGCGACGCGAGAGATCCCCCTCTTCTTCTCCCCTGAGGAGATCCTGAGCTACTCCATGGCCGACGTGGCCTGGCT
>DSBZ01000020.1 GCA_011057175.1 Candidatus Acetothermia bacterium | reverse complement strand
ATGTAGCGCAGGGCTTGATCCGTGCACGCTTCGGCGAGGTGCGGAACCGCCTCGCCGGGGTCAATGATGGCCCCCTCACCGTCGGCGAGCGCGATGTAGGCGTTCGTCCGCAGCGGACCCACGACGAGCCGTCGGAACTCCACTCAGTCCTCCCCTCCCCCCATGGCCTGGGCGCAGGCCACGACACCGATCTCCCCGAACCCCGCCTCCGTGAGGGCCCGTGCCGCCTCGTAAGCCGTGGCCCCGGTCGTGATCACATCGTCCACAACGAGGACCGGCTCGCCATGGCCGCTTGTGCGAGGGGCGAACAGCCCCTCCATCGCCTTCCGCCGCTCCGCGCGCGGGCGCCCGACCTGGGGCGGGGTGGCCCGCACCTTCACGAGGAGCGGACGAAATGCGATCCCGAGCGTCCGCGCCACCTCCCGGGCGAGGAGCTCAGCCGGATGGTACCCCCGCTCCCGGAGGCGCTTTGGATCCGGGGGGACACAGGCGACCCTCTGCACGTCCTCCGGCCGGAGCCCATCCGGGACCGCGGAGGAGAGGAGCCGCCCGAGCGGCCGAGCGAGAGCCTTCTCCCCTTCGTACTTCAAGCCCTGGATCAGCCTCCGCAGCGCCCCATCGTGGGGGCCGATCGTCCGCGCCCAGGCGTAGGGCCGACCCTCCACCGCGCACTCCCGACAGAGGTCGAGGCCCGGGGGAATCCCCACCCCGCACACGGCGCAGACCGCCTCTCCCCAGCGGGGGAGCTCGTCCAGGCACATGCCGCACACCGCGGCCAGGCCCTCCACCGGACCTCCGCAGAGGAAGCACGCCGGCCGGAACAGGAGCCCGACCGCCCCTCCGACAAGCTGCGTCGCCCTACCCGGCCACGAACTTCGCCACATCGAGGAGCCGCGCCGCGTAGCCCCACTCGTTGTCGTAGAACGCGAGGACCTTGACCACATCCAATCGGGCGAAGAGGACCATCGTGTACTTCGTGGCCACGACCGAGGAGTGGTTCCGGCCCAAGACGTCGCTGGACACGATCGGGTCATCCTCAACCGCCATCACCTCGCCAAGGGCGGTCCGTGCCGCGTCGCGGAACGCCTTGTTCACGACGGCGGCCGCTTCCTTGGCGTCCTTGGCCGGAAGCGGCTTCCTCAACTTCGCCACGAAGTCCGACACCGATCCCGCGGGCACAGGAACCCGCATCGCGATCCCGTCGAGCTTGCCCGCCAGATCGGGGAAGATCGCGGGGATGGACCGTGCCGCTCCGGTGGAGGTGGGGATGATGTTCGCTGCTGCGGCGCGGGCCCGCGCGAGGTCCTTGTGGGGGGCATCCACCAGTCGCTGGTCGGCGGTGTAGCCGTGAACGGTGGTCAGGAACCCGTACTCGATCCCGAACGCCTCGTGAAGGACCTTCACCACCGGGCCAAGCGAGTTCGTGGTGCAGGATGCGGCGGAGACGATGGGGGGATTGCCCCGCGTGAGGAACTCCCCTTCGTTCACCCGCCACAGGATCTGGAGGACCTCGTTCTTGCGCGGCCCGCTTGGCGGGGCGGAAAGCACGATCCGCTTCGCGCCGGCCTTGAGGTGGGCCTCCGCCTTGTCGGGATCTGTGAACACCCCGCTCGATTCGATGACCACGTTCACGTTGTGCTTCGCCCAGGGGAGGTTCTCCGGCTCCTTCTCCGCAAGGAGGGGGATCTTTCGCCCATCGACGACGAGCGTCCCCCCCTCCACGTGGACCGAGAACGGGGCCCGCCCGTACACGGTATCGTAGTGGAGGAGGTGGGCCGCTGTCTCGATGGGGAGGAAGGGATCGTTGATCGCCACCACGTCCACCGGCCACCCGCCCTTGGCGATGATGCGGAGGGCGATCCGTCCAATCCGTCCGAATCCGTTGATCGCTACGCGTGCTGCCATGATTCCCCCTTTCGGCACATCTGGATGAACATCTCGTGGACCCGGGTGTCTCCCGTGAGCTCGGGGTGAAAGCTCGCCGCGAGGAGGGATCCTTGCTCTACCAATACCGGCTGATCCCCCAGCCTCCCCAAGGCCCGCACCCCGGGGCCGATCTCCCGCACCCCCGGGGCGCGGAGGAACACGGCGGGGAGTTCCCCCAAGCCATTGGCAGCGACCTGTGCCTCGAACGAGTCCACCTGGCGACCGATGACGTTCCGCTCCACGGCGATGTCGAGGACGCCGAGGAACGTCTCCGGCCAGTTCGTGACCCGGCGGGCGAGGAGGATCATCCCCGCGCACGTTCCGAACGCGAGGAGCCCGGCCAGGATCGCATTTCGGAGGGCACCGGCGAGGCCGGTGGCCCTCATGAGCCGCCACATCGCTGTCGACTCCCCGCCGGGGAGGACGATCCCCGCGAGCCCGGCCAGCTCCTCGGGCCTGCGCACCGGGCGCGCCGCGACGCCCAAGCGCTCGAGCACGCGGAGGTGCTCGCGCACATCCCCCTGGACCGCGAGGACCCCGACCGTCATCGGTGCTGCATCAGCTCTTCGGTGGGGATCGCCTCGATCGGGATCCCGGGCATCGCCTCCCCGAGGCCCGCCGAGACCTCCGCCAGGAGCTGGGGGTCGTCGTAGTGGGTGCACGCGACGACGATCGCCTTCGCCCGCCTCTCCGGATCGGCGCTCTTGAAGATCCCCGACCCCACGAACACCCCGTCGCAGCCGAGCATGCGCATGAGAGCGGCATCGGCGGGGGTGGCGATCCCGCCAGCGGCGAAGTTCACCACCGGGAGCCGCCCTTGCTCCTGGATGAGCTCGAGGACCTCCACCGGGGCCCCGATCTCCTTCCCGTAGGAGACGAGTTCAGCCCCGCTCATCCCGGCCAGGCGTCGGATCTGGTCGTTGAGGAGGCGCATGTGGCGCACGGCCTCGATCACGTTCCCCGTTCCCGCCTCGCCCTTGGTGCGAATCATCGCCGCCCCCTCCGCGATCCGGCGCGCCGCCTCCCCGAGGTCGCGGCACCCGCACACGAACGGGACCTTGAATTGCCACTTGTCGATGTGGTGGAACGGATCGGCCGGGGTGAGGACCTCGCTCTCGTCGATGAAGTCCACCCCGAGGGCCTCGAGGATCCGCGCCTCGGCGAGGTGGCCGATGCGGGCCTTGGCCATGACCGGGATCGAGACCGCGGCCTGGATCTCCTTGATCCTGACCGGGTCGGCCATCCGGGCCACACCGCCCTGGGCGCGGATGTCGGCCGGGACGCGTTCCAGGGCCATCACCGCCACCGCCCCGGCCTCCTCGGCGATCCGGGCCTGATCGGCGGTGGTGACGTCCATGATGACGCCCCCCTTGAACATCTCCGCGAACCCCGTCTTCACCCGATACGTGCCGTTGTCCATACCTCTCACCTCGGAAGCACAGTCGGAAGTCGCCGAGTCTCAACCCTGCTTTTGAGTTGTGACTCGTTGACCTGAGACTTGTGTCCCTGAGCCGGCGGGAGGAATCGAACCCCCGACCCGCCGCTTACGAAGCGGCTGCTCTGCCTGCTGAGCTACGCCGGCCGGCGAGGATAGCTTACCGGAAGCTGCACGGGCCGCAAGGAAAGACGGCCCACGGTCCACCGCGGGCCATCGTGCGAAGCACCCAGACTCAGGCTCGAGCTACCGGCGGACCCGCCACGTGCCCTGTTGCGTGCCGCCCACGAGCATCTGGCCGCTGAGCTCGTCAGCAAGAGGGTTGTAAGTGCCCGAGAACATGACAAGGACCGTGCTGCCCGGCCACTGGAAGTTGAACACGAATTGACCTGCGGCGTAAGAGCCCGAGCCCTGGCTCGTCGTGGCGAAGAGGTACACGACGCCCGTAACGTTCGTCCCCACGTGCGTCAGCT
>DSBZ01000215.1 GCA_011057175.1 Candidatus Acetothermia bacterium | reverse complement strand
TGGCAGTGGCGATGGAGGGCCTGAACGGGTACGGGCGTCCGTTGGACCGGATGGTCCAGGAGAGAGGCTACCAGTTGCAACGTGAACAACCTCAAGCTTGCCCGGTTCAGAGAGATCTTCCGTAGGGCAGCCAAGACCGACCGTCTGGACACCCGGAAGATCCTCGAGCTGTTCCAGCTGAAGGACCACCTGCCTCTTGCCAAGGACGTCCGCCAGGAGGTGCCACGAGTACCCCTGGTGAACGAGAAAGTGAAGCGCCTCAGCCGACGGCGTCGGCAGCTCGTGAACGAGAAGGTCCGGGTGGTGAACCGGATGCAGGCCGACCTTCAGGCAGTGTGTCCCGAACTCCTGGCGATCACGAACGACGGTCACGTCCGCAGGTGACTGCTACAACAGCATGCTTCGAGGCGGTGAGGAGTCCTCCTGCCAGAAGTTAGGAGAGCCAGTACCCGTGCCGACGGAGACCCCGGTGCCATACGTTGGGGCCGACCACAGGGGGATATCGCTTGGATTGGAAACGCGCGGTGCCTGGTTCTCGGTCACCCTCCCATGGGCGATCTTCGGAAGGCCGTAGGTCCTCGCGCTGTGAGGGATTCCGGTGGCCGGGCTTTATCGGACCGATCTCCGTCCCGCACGCACTCCGCTGCCCAAAGCGCGCGCTCGACATCATCTGGACTGCTTGGGACACACGCTGCGATCGACTGCCCGCATGCAGATCTGGGCTGCGGGTCCAGGCTCCGCGGCGAGCGACAAACTGGGCAGGGGCGCACCCCAGCCGAGCTGGACCGTTGTCCGCGCGCGAGGCCAGTGGTACTGCGACAGTAGTGCAGGATTGCCGAGGCCACGAAACCGCCCTGAGGTCAACGGGGCATCGATGGCGTCTGCCGCCCTCTTGCGCAACCCGCCGACCCGCCCCAGCGGCTCGTAGGACTCGATACGCCCTTCGTCGAGGTGTGCGTGTAGAACATAGACAGGAAAAGCATTCTAGGGCGTGGCTAGGGCGGGAGGATTCGAACCTCCGAATGGCGGCTCCAAAGGCCGCTGCCTTACCGCTTGGCTACGCCCTAGTTGCCCATTGAGCATAGCTCGTTTGCCTACACCGGACAACGATTTGTACTCCCATCCGGCTCGTGCGTAGACTACCTGCCATGGTGGGCAGGCGCCGGGGCCCTTGCCCCTCGAGGTGGGCGTGAGGGTCGTCCTCTTCTCCTTCCTCGGCTTCGCGCTGGGATCGCTCCCGCTCGCGGTCTGGGTCGGCAAGATCGGGGCGCGAGCGGACATCCGCCACCATGGCGACGGAAACCCCGGTGCGGCGAACGCCTGGCGTGCCGGAGGATGGCCGGTTGGCCTCGCCGCCCTTGTCCTCGATGTGGCGAAAGGCGCCGCCCCCGTGGCCATGGCCCGCGCCCTCGGCGGCCTATGGGGATGGGTTCTTCTCCCCGTGGCGCTAGCGCCCCTCCTCGGCCACGCGTTCTCGCCGTGGCTTCGGCTCCGGGGCGGGAAGGCGGTGGCGTCCACGTTCGGAGTGTGGTCCGCCCTCACCTACTGGGAGGTCCCGACCATCCTCGGACTGTCGGTCGCCCTCATCCGCACCGTGCAAGCGGTGGACGCGTGGGCGGTCGTCCTCGCCACTCCCATCGCTCTCCTCTACCTCGTCCTGCGTGACGCCGAACCGTGGCTGGTCGTTGTATGGGGGGCGAACGTGGCCCTCCTCGTCTGGACCCACCGCCGTGAGCTTCACTCCCCACCGCGATGGCGCCGCTGGAGGGGGGAAAGATGAGCTTCCTCGTCTCCCACGAGTGGAGCCTGGCCTTGTTCAGCGCTGTCCTCGCAGCGTTCGCCGTGACCAACGTCATCTTCTTCCGGCGCCTTCGGCGGGCCCGCGCCCCGGCCCGGCTTCCTTCGGTCTCGATCCTCGTCCCCGCCCGGGACGAGGAACGGAACATCGCCTCCTGCGTGGGGTCGCTGCTCCAGCAGGGCTACCCGAAGTTCGAGGTGGTCGTGCTCAACGACGGCTCCCAGGACAGGACGGGGGAGGTTCTGCAAAAAACCGAAGCGCGATCCGGAGGACGTCTGCGGGTCATCCCCGGCCCGCTGCTCCCCCCAGGGTGGCTCGGGAAGCACTGGGCGTGCCACCAGCTCGCCCAGGCCGCCCGGGGGGAGCTCCTGCTCTTCACTGACGCGGATACGGTTCACCACCCGCAGGCGCTCCGCGACGCGGTGGCCACGCTCGAGGGGGGCGGCCTGGGGGGGCTGAGCGCCCTCCCCCGCCAGCGGGTGGGCACGGTCGGGGAGGCGCTCGTGATCCCGCTCCTCCCCTGGGTGATCCACTCCTACGTCCCGTTCATCCTCCCCAAGCGGACCCCCGCGATCGGCCAGTTCATGCTCTTCCGCCGCGATGTCTACGAAGCGGTGGGCGGGCACGGGGCGGTGCGAGAGGAGGTCCTCGACGACATCGCCCTGGCCCGGAACGTGCAGCAGGCTGGGCTGGGGTGGGAGTTCTTCGACGGCTCGGGGCGCGTGGCGACCCGGATGTACCGCGGGTGGCGGGAGACCTGCCGGGGGCTGGCCAAGAACCTGTTCCCCGTGTTCCGGTACAACGTGCCGCTCTTTCTTTTCGTGTGGACGTGGCTCCTGTGGCTGGCGTGGCAGCCGCCGGTCGTGGTCGCGCTCGCGGCCTCGGGGAGGCTCCGCGGGGAGATCGTCCCGCCCGCTGCCCTGGCGATCGGGCTCTCCCTCCTCACTTGGGCCCTGTCCGCCCTCCGGTTCCGGCTCCCCCTCGTCCAGGTCCCTCTCTACCCCGTGACGGTCCTCCTCGTCTCCGGGATCGCGGTGCGGTCGTTTCTCTGGCACCTGCGGGGTCAGGGGACGTGGAAGGGACGGGGAATCCACGTAGGGAAGCGATAGGGGCTCCCCCTCACCCGTGCCTGTTCCGCGCGGGGGAGAGGGGCCCTGCTGGAGATCGCATGCCGCTGGAGGCGGGTCGACCCAGGCACCACACGCCAGATCATCGGCCGAACAGGGCGCGCCAGCCGTTCTTGAGATCGTCGCAGGTGGTCCCCGGGTCAATGCGGAGAGCCACGAAGTAGCTCCGCTCGCGCACCGGGTCGACCTGGGCATCGCCACTCGTGTTGAGGAACGGGGTGCTCGCCCCAATCGTCACCTGCTCGTTCGTCCACGTGATCAGGCCACGGATGAGATCGGAGGTCACCACCTGCCCTTCGAGGAGCTTCGACAGGCGCTGCACTGCGTACACCTCGCCCGAGATGAGGCCCAGGATCTTCACCCGAACCGTGATCCCCGGCTTCCCATCGCCATCCTGGTCGAACACTCGGGGATCATCGGCCGTGGTGGGGAGGGGATCGTTCACCGGATCCGCGAGGCGCGCCCCGTGGACCTGGATCGGCCACGGCTCGACGAATTGCCATCCGTCCGCCGTGGCCTCCAGGGTCGCCGTTCGCTCGACGACGCCCAGCGAGCGCAGAAACGCCTCCGGGATCTCCGTGACGACCATGTTCGTTCCGTTGTCGGTATCCACCAGGCAGTGGGATTCGGACACCCGTACTTCCGTCCCCATCTGCCGCATCTCCACCAGGAGGACGAGGGTGGTGGTGCGCGTCTTCTTCCCCACGAAGGGGTAGGCGACGATGTCCGAGGTCACCTGCATCACGGCCCACGTCCCCGTGAGGTCGAACGGAGGGAGTTCCTCCCCCCTCGCCAGTAAGCCGGATCCCACGGCCAACGCTAAACAGGTCACCATCGGGGCAGGCATCTTCACGGTTCTCTCCTTCTCCCGGTCGGCCCGACTCCCACGCCCCTTCTGGGCGTCCTATCGTAC
>DSBZ01000046.1 GCA_011057175.1 Candidatus Acetothermia bacterium | reverse complement strand
CGATGGAACTCGGGAAGGTCATCACGGAGATCGGGATCACACCCCTCGTTGGCGCCGACCTCGCGCGCGAGGTACTCAACGGGTACTGTTCGGACCTCCTTTCGGACGTCCTCGCCCATGCTCAGGCGGGCGACCTGTGGATCACCCATCAGCGCCACCTCAACGTGGTCGCGGTCGCGAGGCTGCGCGACGTGGCGGGGATCGTGTTCCCGCGTGGGCTGCGCCCGAGTGCGGACGTGGTTGCGCGCGCGGAGGCGGAGGGAGTGAACCTCCTTCTCGCGGAGGGCACGGCGTTCGAGGTGGCGGGAAAGCTCTACCGCGTCCTCCACCCATGAGATGGTGGCGGGCCGACCTCCACATCCACTCTACCCTCTCCCCCTGCGCGAGCCTTGCCATGTCCCCGGCGCGGATCGTCGCCGCGGCCCGCCGGGCAGGACTTGATCTCATCGCTGTCTGCGACCACAATGCCGCTGAGAACGGCCGCTACGCGCGGCGCCTGGCAGGCACGGCGCCGGCCGTGCTCATGGGAATGGAGATCCAAACCGCCGAAGAGGTCGAGATCTTGGCCTACTTCACCGACGAGGAAAGCCCCCTCCTCCTCCAGGAGGAGCTCCAGGCATGCCTCCCCGATATCCGGTGCGACCCCGCGCTGTTCGGGGACCAAGTGGTGGTGGACGAGCGGGAGGAGATCGTGAACCGCGTGGAGCGCCTCCTCCTCTCCCCGGTGGATCTCCCCCTTTCCGAAGTGGTGCGCCGGGTTGAGGAACAGGGGGGGCTTGCCATCCCCGCCCACGCCGACCGTGTCCCGGGCGGGCTCCTCGCCGTGCTGGGCCTGTTCCCGGAGGGGGAGTGGCCCCTCGCCGTGGAGATCGCGCCGTGGACCCCTGTCGCGCAAGCAACGGCGTCCTGGCCCGAGCTGGGCGGACGTCCCATCCTCCGCGGTTCCGATGCCCACTACCCCGAAGAGATCGGGCGGGCGTGGACGGAGTTCTACCTCGTGGCCCCCACGCTCGACGAGCTGCGGGCGGCGTTCCGGGGGGAAGGCGGGCGGAAGGTGCGCCCTGGCCCTGAACTGAAGGAGGAAAGGTGAACCCAACAATCGAGCACCAAGTTGCGGAACTGACGCGCCCTTACGCGGGAGCGCCCTCGGAGCTCATCCAGGCCCTCCACCGCGTGCAGAGCGAGCTCGGCCACATCCCCGTGGAGGCCCAGGCTGCAGTGGCGAAGGCCCTCGGCGTCCCCCCATCCCAAGTGCGGGGGGTGATCACGTTCTACCACTTCTTCCGCACCACCCCGGTCGGCCGCCACACGCTCCGCCTGTGCCTGGGAACGGCGTGCCACGTGCGGGGAGCGGATCTCATCCTGAGGGCGATCCGCGAGGAACTGGGAGTCGGCCTCGGCGGGACCACGGCCGACGGCATGTTCACCGTGGAGGGCGTGCGCTGCCTCGGGGCGTGCGGCCTCGCCCCCGTGATGATGGTGAACCAAGAAGTGTACGGAAAACTTGACCCCAAGAGGACGAAGCGCATCCTGCGCCAGATCCGGGAGGGCGGGGGATGATCGAGGATCTGGCAATGCACCTCGCCGATCTCGTGGAGAACTCGCTACGCGCGGGGGCACGGCACATCTCGGTCGCCCTCCGCCGGCAGGGGGATTGGCTTGAGATGGAGGTCGGCGATGATGGGTGTGGGGTCCTGGACCACGATCTTCCGCGGATCGTGGACCCCTTCTACACCACGAAGCCGCGAGCGACGATCGGCCTCGGGCTCCCGCTTCTTGCCCAAACCGCGGAGGAGACGGGCGGGACGTGCTCGATCGAGCGACGAGGAGGGGGCGGGATGCGAGTCGTCGCGAGCTGGGGATGGGCGCATCCCGACCGCCCACCGCTGGGGGACATCGTGGGCACCCTTGTCCCCCTCATCGCCACGAGCCCCGAGGTTGAGTTCACGGTTGAGCTAGGCGATGATCAAGGGACATGGCGGCTGTGTACAGGCGAGGTCCGTGAGCGCCTCGGGGAGATCCCGCTGACCCACCCCGATGTGCTTCGTTTTTTGGAGGGTGCCCTCCGGGAGGGGATGGACGTGGCCGGGATGAAGGAGGGAGAATGAAGCTCGACGAGCTGAGGAAGATCCGGGAGCGCGCGGAGGCCGAGCTGCGCCTCCGGGGCGGGGCATCCCGGATCAAGATCGTGGTGGGGATGGGCACTTCGGGCATTGCCGCCGGGGCGAGGCAGACTTTGCAGGCAATCCTCGACGAGGTCACGCGCCGCGACCTGCGGGACGTGGTCGTCACCCAAACCGGGGAGAAGGGGCTCGCCGCCCAGGAGCCGATCGTGGAGGTCCATGAGCCAACGCGGATCACGATCTACGGAGAGGTGGACGAAGGGGTCGCGCGCCGGATCGTGGCCGAGCACGTGGTCAACGGTCGGCCCCTCTCCGAGCACGTAATGGAATCGCGGGAGGTGCAGGGTGGTCAACCTCCGCATTGACGATACCCCTGTTCGAGCCGAGCCCCACTGGACGATCCTCACCGCGGCCCGCGCGACGGGGATCCGGATCCCGACCCTCTGTGACCTCGATGGGCTGCGGCCGGTGGGGGCGTGCCGGCTGTGCTTGGTGGAGATCCGGAACTGGAACAGCCGGCTCGTCCCTGCATGCGCGACGCAGGTTCAGGAGGGGTTGGACGTCGTCGCGAATTCCGACCGGCTGATCTCCCTCCGCCGGACAATCCTCGAGCTCCTGTTCGCTGAACGGAACCATATCTGTGCGTTCTGCGTCTCGAACGGGCACTGCGAGCTGCAGGATCTCGCCACGGAGCTGGGGATGGACCACGTCACCTTCCCCTACCGCTTCCCGGCCCTTGCCGTGGACGCCAGCCACCCCAAGTTCGGGATCGACCACAACCGGTGCGTGCTCTGCGGCCGCTGCGTGCGGGCATGCGCCGAGGTGGAGGGCGCGTTTACGTGGGGGTTCGCCGGCCGCGGGGTCTTCACCCTGATCGAAGCGGATCTCGGCGCGCCATGGGGCCAGTCGACGACCTGCACGGAGTGCGGGAAATGCGTCCACGCATGCCCCACCGGGGCCCTGTTCGAGAAAGGGAAGATCACCGCAGAGCAGGAGAAGCGTCACGCGCTCCTGGCCGAGGTCACGCAAAGGAGGCCCCGTGCCTAAGATCCGCCTGGCCACGGTGTGGCTCTCCGGGTGCTCGGGATGCCATATGTCGTTTCTCGACCTCGACGAGAGGCTGATCGAGCTGGCGAGCAAGGCCGATCTCGTGTACTCCCCGATCGTGGACATCAAGGAGTACCCCGCGGAGGTGGATGTGGTCCTCGTCGAGGGGGCAGTGGGGAACACCGAGCAACGGCGTCTCCTCGAGGAGATCCGGGCGAAGACGAGGATCGTCGTCGCGTTCGGGGACTGCGCCGTCACGGGCAACGTGCCCTCGCTGCGCAATCCGCTCCTCCGCGAGGAGGTGCTGCGGGCGGTATACGGGGAGGGGGAGGTCCCTGGCCTCGAGGAGGGCGCGGTGCCTAAGCTCCTGCCCCAGGCGCTTCCCATCCACGCCGTGATCCCGGTGGACCGCTTCCTCCCGGGCTGCCCGCCGTCCGCGGATCGGATCTGGAAGTTCCTCCAGGGGCTCCTCGCCGGGAAGAGGCCCGAACTTACGGGTGCGGACCTTCGGTTCGGATGAAGGGGGGGATGGTGCGCGAGATCAAGGTGCCTGTGACGCGAGTCGAGGGCCACGGCCTGATCACGATCGCCCTCGGCCGCGACGGAAAGGTGAACCGGGCCCGGTTCCACGTCACAGAGGGCCGCGGGTTCGAGCGGTTCTGTCGGGGGCGGACGGTGTGGGAGATGCCGGGGATCACGGCCCGCATCTGCGGGATCTGTCCCGTGTCCCACCT
>DSBZ01000121.1 GCA_011057175.1 Candidatus Acetothermia bacterium | reverse complement strand
GCGATGACCTGGGTCTTGGTGAGCAGGTTCCCGGTCTGGAGGTTGGTGAGGGAGACGTTGATCGTGTACCCGATGGGGTACACGACCATCGCGAACAGGAACACGAGCCCGGGCAGGAGGAACCGCAGCGGGTACGCCCGGCGGGAGAGAACGACGACATTGAGAACGAGCGCCCCCACCGCAAGGACGGCGAGGAGCGCGTAGTCACTGCGAAGGAGGAGCGCGACCGCAGCCCACACCACGGCCGCGTCCAAGAGGGCGAGCAGCCCGAACTTGACCCCCTGCGCGAGGAGCGACCGCCCGGTCATGGAGAGAAAGAAGGGGCAGCCCGAAGGCTGCCCCCTCGGGTTCATCTACTTACACTTGAGGGCGGTCTTGATCTTCGCAACCGCTTCCTGAAGCGCCACCTCAGGTGTGGCCTGCCCGTCGGCGATCAGGCTTTGCGCATCAGCCCACGCGCCCCACACCGACGCCATCTCCGGGATGTTGGGCATCGGGATTCCGAACGCCCCCTGCGCGCCAAACGCGGCGATATCTGGGTCGGACGCAACGAGAGCGAACGTTGGCAGGTGGGCCGGCGGCCGCGGGTTCCGCTGGTACAGGGCGAGCATCGTGTCCGTGGTCGCGATGTAGTTGAGGAGGAAGTCGAACGCCAGTGTCTTGTTCTGGCTGAACGCGCTCACCATGAACCCCTGGACCCCGATGAACGGCCGTGGCGTGCCGTAGGTGTGCCCATCCGGGCCGAGGATCGCCGGGATCGGAGCGATCCCGTAGTCGATGCCCGCGGCCTTTGTGTCAGCAATGAGCCACGGACCGGAGATGACCATCGCTGCGTTGCCGCCGAAGAACAGGGCACGCATCGTATCCCAGCCCACACCCACCGGGAGGAGCCCTTCGTCAATCATGCCCGCGAACAGCTTCGCCCCGTGGATCGCACCTGCAGTGGCGAGGCCGACATCGCACGGATTGAGCGACCCATCAGCGCTCGTCCCGAAGATGTAGCCACCATTTGCGCTGAGCATCGGGAACCAGTGGTACGGATCAGGCCCGTTCTGGAACACAAGGGCGTACATCGGCTTCGTCGGGTCCGTGATCTGACGGGCGAGGTTCAGGAGCTCATCCCACGTCCGCGGTGGCTGAGAAACGAGCGCCTTGTTGTAGATGATCGCGATGTTCTCCATCCCCTGAGGGACGCCGTAGTTATGCCCGCCGTAGGAGAACGCCTGAACCGCGACCGGGCTGAACTCAGCGAGCTTCGGTCCGAAGTTCACGGGTTCGAGCAGGCCGTTCGCGGCGAGCTCCCCGACCCAGTCGTGGGCCCCGGCGAGGATGTCCGGTCCCTGACCGGTGGGAGCCGCGGTGACGAACTGACCACGCAGCTGGTCAAACGCGATCTCCACGACCTCGATTTCGATGCCCGTCTGAGCTTTGAACGCCGCCCCGAGATCGCGCAGAACCGGGGCCCGTGTGTCATCGGCCCAGATCACGAGCTTCGCCGACTGGGCGAACGCCGCCGTGCCCAACGCCAACGCTAACGCCACAATCAACAGCTTCTTCATACTGGCCTCCTTGAAGCCTTTCATTCTTCCAGCCTGTCTCGTTCCCGCCTCTCTGCAGCCGTGTCTCGTACGCGCCGTTCTCACCCCCTAGAACTCGACTTCAACGGGCAGAAGCACCGCGTAGCGGTGCCCGGCCCGATCATACCCCGCGAGCAACGCCTCCTGGGAGATCCCCTGTGGGGAGAGGTAGTCGTAGATCTGGGGTGCCCACATCGGATCTGGGCAACCTCCGCCCGTCCACTCCCCGGCCGTTGCCCCGATCGGACGGAGATGGTTCGGACCGTAACCGTCCTGGGACCCCACGAGGACGTAGTGCCCACCGCGGATCTCCGGGATGAGGTCCTTGGGGACCGTGACGATGATCCGGCCCCGCCTGGGGTCGCTTGCGACCTCGACAAGGAACGGGCCCTCCCCAGTTGCGGTCCAGAGGTGGCGGCCGTACGCCGGCCACCCCGCCACCTTCACGAAGTAGTCCCACGGGCGGTCGGGGCTGAACGCAACCTGGGCTGCCTTCCCCTCCTCGTGGGCAGCCGTACTCCCTCCGGGGCCAACGTCGAAGTACAGGTAGAGAATGGGGTGCGAGAACCCCTGTGGCCCGTTCCACGCGTTGGGGAGGGTTGGAAACTCGAACGCGAGCTGCCAGCGATCGTCCGCATCGTACACCGCGTAGCGGAGGAGGTCGAACAGCCCCCTCTCCGCAAACACGCTGTTCAGCGGGTAGACTTACGTCCCGGGCCCGTGGTCATCGCCTTCCGGGTCCTCCATCGCCCACACCTCGACGCCCTGGATGACGGTCGGGATCCGCGCCCACAACGGGCGAACCGGCGCCTGCCCCAACAGCTCGTCCTTCCGCTCCAACGTCACCGCGAGGACCAGGCTCCCCCCCGGCTCCATCCCCAGTTCCTCGAACGGGACCCCAAACTCGATCACCGCGTCAGTATGAGCGGCACGCGACGTGAGCGTGCGAATCGGCGAGGTGAGCCGCCAGCCGCCCCGACCATCGGCCCCGTAGCGGAACACGTACCCCGAACCAGCCACCTTGACCTTGGCCAGGTCGAGTTCCACCGCCGAGACGAGCGCGAACCCGAGTGGACCTCCGCTGTGGCGGGTGGTGATGTTCGCCCGCTCCCCCGGCCTGCCGGTCGCGTAGAGCACAAGCTTTGTCTCTGTTCCGATCAGCTCGCGGCCCGGTCCGTCGAGGTCCACCCGCACGAACAACACGCTCTCTCCGTAGGCGACGGCCACCCGTTGGATCGCGCCTGTGCCGGCGACAACGACCGCCTCGGCCCACTCGCCGGCGTCCGTCACCTGTCCATCGAGAACCGTCTTCACCTCGCCCAGGTTGGCGCGGAGGGGGATCTTGAGGCGCAAGAACAAGACCTGGGGGATCTCGGCGTCGGCGTACCCGGCTGCCCGGTAGGCGGCCACGACGTGGGTCTTGAACAGCCAGTCGAATAGGTCATCGGTCCCCGAATCCTGGTCGTCGCCGTACCACCAGAACCAGTCTGATCCCTCCGCAGCGTAAAGCGCGCGGAGAGCTTCCGGGTTGGGATCCTTGGCAAACACGGCCTTCCGGGCCGCGGCGAGCCGCTCCCATGCCTCGTCCTCCTCTGGCTCCCCACTCCAGGTGGAGAGGTCCCCGGCCCACGAACCAACGGGGATCGCCGTCAACTCAGCCGCAGCGGGATGCCGGGCCAAGAAACCTCCGGGCGTCACGGTGTTCACCCAGTCCGCCTGGAGAAGTGCCCCGAACAGGGCCCGGAGGAACTCCCGCCCGTTGTCGGGGTAGCCGGCCATGAACATCCAGTTCTCCCCGTCCAGTGCGATCACCAACACGTGCTCCTCCGGATGGTCGAGGTCCTCCCAGTACTTCTTGATCTCGGCCATGAGGTCGGCCACCGCCTCGGCGGTGGGCTTGTTTCCATAGGCGAAGCTGATCTTGTCAGACAGGTTGTGGTCGCGGAAGAGGAGCGTGATGTCCCCGAACCGCCAGGGCCGGGTGATCTCGGCCCGCGTGGGCGTGCGGCCGAGGGCTGCGGCAAGCGTCCACTCATCGGCCACCGTCCAGGTGAACCCCGCCTCGGCGAGGAGCTCCACCGCCCGGTCCGACACGGCCTGCTCCGGGGGCCACACCCCTGCTGCGGGGTTCCCGAACAGCCGCGCATGCTGCTCCTGCCCCAGCTGAAGCTGAGCCAGAACGTCCTCGTCCCAGCCCCGCTCGGCGAGGAGGGGGAGGATCGGGTGGTAGAACGGGCTCGTGATGAGCTCGATCCCGAGGTCCGCCACCGCGCGGTAGGCATCCACCACCCGCGTCAGGACCTCGTGCTGGGCCCGGACGGTCTGGACGATGTCCTCCTCCGTC
>DSBZ01000076.1 GCA_011057175.1 Candidatus Acetothermia bacterium | reverse complement strand
GTCCGGTCTCCGCCCCCTCAGTGCTGCGATTCCCCTGTCCCCTCCCTCAGTATCCATGGGTCATTGTACCCCTCAGCCGCCTTCCATCTGGGAAATCCAGGTTAACATCGTGGTGCTTCCGTTTTCGTACGCTGTCGTGCTGCTATTGGCCGGCGCTGGACAGGATCGCAGCTACGTCCTTTCGGGGCTTGTGGTGGCTTCCTTGGTGGGCACGTTTGTGGGACTGGTTGCCCATCGGGCGAGCAACTTGGTCCAGTTCCACGTGCTCGAGCTCTACGCGGTCCTCCCCGCACGCATGGAGCTAATGGTGGTAGGCGCGGTCGCGGCCTATGCCCTCGTCGTGTTGCCCCAGGTGATGATCCTCCTCGGATTGGCTATCGGGCTGGCTCAAACCGGGGCGAAGGCCTTGCTCGCTGTGCCTGGGACGTTCCTTGGGCTGTTGTTCCTGGCTCTCCTGGGGGTGTTCCTGGGGACCCTGATACGGAACCCTTACAAGGCCCAAGGTCTGTTCCCCCTGCTGTCCTGGATCCTGCTGCTCGGTGCGCCCGTCTACTACAAGGCCGAGAGTCTGCCACGGGCGTACGTGATAGTCCTTCTGGTCAACCCACTGACGCATGTCCTGAACGTGATCCGCCCACACCTCGGCTTCGCGCCCCTTGTGGACATCCGGGTCTCGGTTGGACTTCTTGTGGTTCTGGGCGGGTTGATGGGCTTGTACGCGGCACGGGGCCTGAAAGATCCTAAAATGCTAGAGCGGTTCTTCTAACGATCGCGCCTGCCGCGGGCTCCCCCACGGGCGGACCCGTGCCCGCCTGCCGCTTCATCCGTCGCTGCGGGGCATCTCTTGCCAGATGGCTGTGAACATCCCTCGGATCAACACCGGTGGAGGTCTGAACTGTGTCTCGCTATAATGACCCCTCCTGCAAAGGAGGGCTCAGATGAACGAAATCCGTTGGCATGGGCGTGGGGGACAGGGCGCGAAGACCGCCTCCCAGATCCTCGCCCAGATCAACCTCCGCGAGGGGAAGTTCGTGCAGTCCTTCCCGGAGTTCGGCCCCGAGCGGTCGGGGGCCCCGATGCGCGCCTACAACCGGATCTCCGACGAGGAGATCCGCGTCCACTCCGCCGTCTACTCCCCCGACATCGCCGTCGTGGTCGACGAGACGCTCCTCGAGGCCGAGAGGCCGTGGGAAGGGCTCAAGGAGGGGGGGACCCTCGTCGTGAACACGTCCTGCTCGGCCAAGGAGATCCGGGGCCGCACCGGGTACGGGGGGCGAATCGTCGCCCTCGATGCAGATCGGATCGCCCGTGCGGCGGGGACAGGGTTCGCCAACATCCCCATGCTGGGGGCGGTGGCCGCCGTGCTCGGCACGCCGTGGGAGCTGGTGGAGGAAGAGGTCCGGGAGACGATGGGGGAGCGGATCTCCCGCGACATGCTCACCAAGAACATCGCCGCGCTGCGGACGGCGTACGAGACGGCGAAGGGGGCAAGCGATGGCTGATGAACTCAAGGGTTGGAAGGATCTCCCCCTGGGCGGGGTCGCCCCGGGCGGGTCGGCACGCGAGCTCCAAAAGACCGGGAGCTGGCGCGCCCAGCGCCCGATCTGGCACGAGGACAAATGCATCCAGTGCCTCCAGTGCTGGCTCCACTGCCCGGATGATTCGATCCTCATCCACAGCGGGAAGATGACGGGCATCGACTACGACCACTGCAAAGGGTGCGGGCTGTGCGCGGCGATCTGCCCCAAGGATGCCTTGGAGATGGTACCGGAACGGGAGGGAACATGCGCAAAGTGATGACGGGCCACAAGGCGGTGGCCGAGGCGATGCGCCAGATCGAGCCGGATGTGGTGGCGGTGTACCCCATCACCCCCCAGTCGGAGATCGCCGAGTACTACGCCCAGTACGTGCACGACGGGGTCGTCCACTCCGAGCTCGTGCCGGTGGAGAGCGAACACTCCGCGATGTCGGCGTGCGTGGGGGCAGCGGCCGCTGGGGCGCGGGTGATGACCGCGACCTCGTCCCAGGGGCTAGCGCTGATGGTCGAGGTCCTGTACATCGCGGCGGGGATGCGGCTGCCGATCGTGATGGCCCTCGCGAACCGATCGCTTTCGGCGCCGATCAACATCCACTGCGACCACGCCGATGCTTACCTCGCGCGGGACGCCGGCGCGTTTCAGATCTTCTGCGAGAGCGCCCAGGAGGCGTACGACTACACCCTCATCGCCCAGCGGATCGCCGAGCACGACAAGGTCCGGATCCCAGGGATCGTGAACCTCGATGGGTTCACCCTCACCCACACCTCCCAGGTCGTCGAGCCGCTGGAGGACGAAGCGGCGAAGAAATTCGTCGGGCCGCTCAAGGCGCTGTACCCGCTGCTCGACGTCGACCACCCCGTGTCGGCGGGGACGTTCGCCATGCCCGACTACTACTTCGAGCTCAAGCGGGCTCAAGCTGCGGCGATCGAGGAGGTGGCGAATGTGTTCCTGAAAGTACAACAGGACTACGCCTCCCTCGCTGGGCGGCGCTACGCAGGGTTCATCGAGCCGTACCGAATGGATGACGCCGAGCGTGCGGTCGTGGTAATGGGCTCGACGGCGGGCACGGCGAAGGTGGCCGTGGACGGCCTCCGCAAGAAGGGGGAGAAGGTCGGCGTCCTCAAGGTATGGCTGTACCGGCCGTTCCCCTATGCCGAGGTCGCCCAGGCTCTGGCCACGGTGCAGGCCGCTGCTATCCTCGACCGGGCGTTCTCCTTCGGGGCGATGGGCGCCCTCTATAGCGACGTGGCCGCGGCGCTCGCTCACAGTGAGCGGCGGCCGACCCTGGCCAACTACATCTACGGGCTGGGAGGCCGGGACGTGACGGTGGACCAGATCCTCCAGGCGTTCGCCGAGCTCAAAGAGGCGCGCCCGGAGACGAGGCTTCGCTACCTCGGCCTCAGGGAGTAGGAGGAATCATGGCGAACATCAAGGCGCTAGCACAGCGCGAGGAAGCAGGAGTTCGATTCACGAGCGGCCACACCCTGTGCGCGGGGTGCGCGGAGCCCCTCGTCGTCCGCACGGTCCTCAACGCGATCGCGGATCCAGTGGTCGTGGCAAGCCCCACCGGCTGCCTCGAGGTCGCCTCCAGCCGCTTCCCGGGGACGGCGTGGAACGTGCCGTGGATCCACGTCGCGTTCGAGAACGCAGCCGCGGTCATCTCGGGGGTGGAGGCGGCGTACAAGGCCCTCACCAAGACCGGCGCGGTCAAGCGGCGGATCCGGTTCGTCGTGTTCGGTGGGGACGGGGGGACGTACGACATCGGCCTCCAGGCCCTATCCGGGGCGCTGGAGCGCGGGCACGACTTCCTCTACGTGTGCTTGAACAACGAGGCGTACATGAACACCGGGGTTCAGCGGTCGAGCGCCACCCCCGCCTCCGCAGCCGCCACCACGTCCCCGGTGGGGGATGCCATCCCCGGCAAGCCCCAGGACCGCAAGGACCTCACGGAGATCGTGGTCGGCCACCACGTGCCGTACGTGGCCCAGGCGGCGGTGTCCCACTTGATCGACCTCGCGGGCAAGGTGGAGCGGGCGATGCGTTACACGGGCCCGAAGTTCATCAACGTCCTCACCACCTGTCCCCTGGGCTGGCGCACACCTCGCGATAGCGCCATCGTCCAGGCGAAGCTCGCGGTCGAGACCCGGTACTGGCCCCTTTATGAGGTGATCGAGGGCGTGTACAAGATCAACTACAAGCCGAAGGAGCGCGTCCCGGTGGAGGAGTGGTTGAAGACCCAGGGCCGCTTCCGCCACCTGTTCCGCGATCCCAAGGGCCAGGAGAAGATCGGCCAGTTCCAGGCGGCGGTGGATCACTACTGGAACGATCTCCTCAGGAAAGAACAGTGCCTGTCGGGCGAGGGAGCTGGGGCAGCCTAGCGCAGCAGCGGTCCCGGCCCCGGCGGTGGTGGGTGGGTCTAGGCCGGGAC
>DSBZ01000145.1 GCA_011057175.1 Candidatus Acetothermia bacterium | reverse complement strand
GGGTGGGATCTGGCGCATCGGCCGGCTCGCCTCGACGCGGGTCGGGGAGTACTACCTCATCGTGGGAGTGATGCTCGTCGCCGTGTTCTCCCTGTGGCGAATCGCGGGGTCACGGGTGGGGTTGATCTTCCACGCCATCCGCGAGGACGAGGTGGCGGCGCGGGCTCTTGGGATCAACACCGTGCGGTACAAGCTGCTCGCGTTCGCGATCTCGGGGTTCACCGCCGGCGCGGCGGGAGCGTTGTACGCCCACTTCACGCGCATCGCCGGCCCGAGCAACCTTGACCTGTTCATGTCGTTCCAGCCCGTGATCTGGACGATCTTCGGCGGGGCAGCGACGATCTATGGCCCGGTGACCGGCGTCTTCGTCCTCTATCCTCTCCTCGATGCCCTCCATGTACTCCTCCCCCAGTACCGGATGCTCCTCTTCGCCCTCCTCGTCCTGTTCATCCTCCGGTTCATGCCGCAGGGGGTCACGACCTGGATCCGCGATATGATCGAAACGAGTTGCCCCAGCTGCCGGGTCCGGAACGCCGCTACCCGGCGGGCCTGTCGGGCGTGCGGGACCCGGCTCAGGGACTAGAGCCCGAGGTACGACTGGCGCACGACGTCGTCCCCGAGGAGGTTCTCCGACGGTCCTTCCGCCACCACCCTCCCCTGGGAGAGGACGTACCCCCAGTCCGCCATCGCCAGGGAGAGCGCGGCATCCTGCTCCACCAGGAGGACGGCAATCCCCATCTCCTTCACCTCGCGGATCCGTTCGAACAAGGGCCCCTTCACCAGCGGGGCGAGCCCCGTCGAGGGCTCGTCGATGAGGAGGAGGTGCGGCCGCCCCATGAGGGCGCGCCCAATCGCGAGCATCTGCTGCTCGCCGCCGGAGAGGGTTCCTGCCCGTTGACGACTGCGGCTCCGCAGGATCGGAAACAGGCGGTACACGTCGGACAGCCGTTCCGCTGCCTCGCGCCGGCTCCGCGCGAGGTACGCCCCGGCAAGGAGGTTGTCGCACACGGTCATCTCCCGAAACGGCCGCCTCCGCTCGGGGCACAAGATCAGCCCCCGCGCCGCGATCTCGTGGGGAGGGAGGTGGTCAATCCGCTCCTCGCGAAACCACACTCGCCCCCCCATGCGGACGTCCTCGTGCCGGAACGCACGCTGCTCCCAGCGCACCAGCCCTGCTAGCGCACGGAGGAGGGTCGTCTTCCCCGCCCCGTTGGCCCCGACCACGCTCACCAGCTCCCCATCCCGTACCTCCAGCCCCACGTCGTGGAGGATGAGCGCGGTTCCGTACGCGACGGAGAGTTCGTGGGCCTGGATCGCTTGCCGCACTAGAACGCCTCCCGCACCGGAGTCCCCACCCGCCCGAGGTAGGCCTCGACCACGCGTGGGTCCTGGACCACCAGATCGGGAGGCCCGTCCGCGAGGAGCTCCCCGAAGTGCATGACGAGGATCCGGTCGGCGATCCTCATCAACTCAGACAGCTTGTGGTCCACGATGATCATCGCGCACCCCTCGCTGTGGAGGCGCCCGAACCGCCCCCCCCGGCGCAGGCGGTGGATCGAGTTCGCAAGAAGCCGGGTCTCCGCCGGCGTGAGGCCGGCGAACGGCTCGTCGAGGACGAGCAGCTCGGGCTCGGTAGCAATGGCCCGCGCGATCTCGAGGCGCTTCAGGTCCCCCTGGGACACCGCCCCCGCAGGGGTCAGGGCCAGATCGGAGATCCCCACGAATTCCAGGGCCTCGAGGGCCCGCGCTTCGACGGTCTTCACCCACTCCCCCTGGCGGATCACGCGCGGGTTGTAGAGGCCGACCATGACGTTGGCAACCAGGGGGAGCCTCTTCAGCGGACGGCTGTTCTGGAACGTCCCCGTGATCCCGTGGACAACCCTCTTCCAGGTCGGCTCGCGCGTGATGTCCCGCCCCTTCCAGAGGACCTTCCCCCCATCCGGGCGCAGGAGGCCCATGATCATCCGCACCACCGTCGTCTTCCCCGCCCCGTTCGGGCCGATGAGGCCCACGATCTCCTGGGGGTGGACGGAGAAGCTGGCTTGGCGTACCGCCTCGAGCCCCCCGAACCGCTTGGAGAGGTCCGTCACTGCGAAGAAGCGTTCCGTCACAATCCCTCCAACTCCTGGCGCAGATCCCGCCGCGACACCTTGCCGACATCCGTCTTGGGGAGTTCGGAGCGGAACTCGACCAACCTCGGAACCTTGTACGGAGCGAGGTTCTCCTTGAGGTAGTCGCGGATGTCGGACTCCGTCACCCGGCCCCGGGCCTCCGGTCGGAGGACAACGTAGGCGATCGGGTACTCGCCGACCTTGGGGTCCTTGACCCCGATCACCCCTGCTGCCTTGACCATCGGGTGGGCGGTCAGGACCTCCTCGATCTCCCGCAGGAACACCGAGAACCCGCGGTACTTGATGAGGTCCTTCATGCGGGCGTAGTAGTGGAAGTAACCGTCCTCGTCCATCCGCACGAGGTCGCCCGTCTTGAGCCACCGCTTCCCGCCCTCATCCAGGAACGCCCGCCTGTTCTCCTCATCCCGTCGCCAATAGCCCGCAGTGATGTTGGGACCAGCGAGGATGAGCTCCCCCACTTCCCCCACGGGGAGGAACGCCCCTGTGTCCCGATCGATGACCGCGGCCTCCACGTTCGGAAGGGGAACGCCAAACGACCCCCGCTTGATGCGGCGCGTCGGGTTGACGTGGCTCACCCCGGCCGTCTCCGTCATCCCGAACCCCTCGAGGATCGCCTTCCCTGTGCGCTCCTCCCACGTGCTCGCCGTCGCCTCGGGAAGCGCGTCGGCACCGCTCACAACGAGCTTCATCCGCCTCCAGTTGACCCATGTCATCTTCGGGTGGTTCTTCAGGACCTCGTACAGCGCCGGCACCCCGTAGAAGACGGACACCCCTTGGCGCTCCATGGTGGGAAGGATTTGCCTCAGGTCGAGCGATGTGAACAGGACGAGGGTCGCTCCAAGGGTCACCCCGCTGAGGAGGATCGCGACCTGGCCGTAGATGTGGTACAGGGGGAGGGCCGCCGCCACGACCTCCCCGCCCGCGCTGAGCTCGGGGAAGAACGCGCGCAGCTGGGCCGCACACGCGACGAGGTTGGCGTGGGTGAGCTGGACTCCTTTCGGCTGGGCCGATGTCCCCCCCGTGTACGGAAGGACAGCCAGGTCCGCCCGGGGATCGAGGGCGGGAGGTGGAGATGGGGCCGCCCCCCCACGGAGGAGCTTCTGGAACTGGTGGATTCCCGGCCCCTCGGGGAGAGCCGGTTTCTTCGCGAACACCCCTTTCAGGGTGGGCAGGTACTCGTGGGCCCCGGTGACGACGGTTGCCCGCATCTTCACTCCTGCCCGTTCGAGGTTCGCGTAGAGGAGGTCCTGGCACACGATGTACTCCGCACCGCTATCCTTGAGTTGAAATGCGAGCTCCGAGCTCGAGTACACCGGGCTCACCGGGACCACGACCGCCCCCGTGGCGAGGATCCCGAAGTAGGCGATCACGAACTGGGGGCTGTTCACGAGGTATAGCGCCACCCGCTCTCCCTTCCGCACCCCAAGCCCGCCGAGGGCCGCGGCGAACGCTGCCGACTGGTCGCGGAGCTCGCGGTAGGACAGGTTCGCCCCGTAGTAGTGGAGGGCCGTCCGGCGGGGAAACGCCTCCGCCGCCTGGTCGAGGAGGGCCGACACCGGCACCGCGGGCGTCTCCACCCGTGGCGGAACTCCCTCCGGATAGTGACGCATCCAGGGCCTGGTGTAGTAAGGATTATCTCCGCTCATGCCACCTCCTTCTGTCCTCGGGGGGGAGCGCATTGAGGGCACACGAATCGAAGGATTATAGGCACAGCCCACCTCGGATCAAGGCGCAGATCTTGGTGCGCCAGGAGATCGTTACCAGGCCGAGGGGTTGGTGACGGGGTGGTTGAAAGAAGGCGGTGCTCCTCCTAAGAGAGCTTGGCGACAAGGAAAGGAGGAGCAGGGGACAGTGGATCTTGCCT
>DSBZ01000011.1 GCA_011057175.1 Candidatus Acetothermia bacterium | reverse complement strand
TGGAGGAGGACCTCCGCGACGAGGACCGCGTAAGGATCGCGCGTCTTCCGCCAGGGGAGGTCGCGCTGGTGATCTCGGTACCAGGACAGAAGCATCTCGCGGAAGGGCTCAATCACGCGAGAATCGTCTCGCTCGAACATTGCCGCTAACGGAAGACCGACTCCGGCGGTCGGAGGTCGGGCTTGCCCTCCGTGGGGTGCGCGTAGAGGCGCCACGTGGGGTAGGCGAAGTCGATCCGCCGCTCTTGGGCGAACGCGTGCAGGATGCGCTCCGAGATGCGGTGTTCCGTCTCCCGCCGCTGCCGCGGCCGGCACAGGTAGCGCAGGGTGAGGGTGACCCCGCTCTCCGCGATCCGCGTGTACACGGTCGGGGTGAGGGCGGCGTACTGGATGAGGAAGTGCCTACTCGCCGCACGAATGGGGCTGGCCGCCTCTTCCGCCACCGCCCCCACCTCGCGGTTCACGATCTTGAGCAGGATCCTCCGCGCCCGCTCCCAGTCGCTCTCGAACGTGACCGTGATCGGGATCTCGTTCCACACGTAGTTGAACCCCTGGGTGTAGTTGGTGACCGGTTCGGTGAACAGCCGCCCATTGGGGACATGGACGAGCCGTCCCGAGCTCTGCTCCCCGGCGGCGCGGCCCCCGATCTCGAGCAAGGTGAACGCGAACGGCCGCACGTCCACGACATCCCCCGCGATCCCGGTGATCGTCACCCGGTCGCCCACCACGAACGGGCGCGCCCACGAGATGTACAGCCACCCGAAGAAGTTGACCACCGGATCCCGCAACGCCACGGCGAGCCCGGCCGACACGAGCCCGAAGTAGGTGACGATCGACTACACGCCCTCCAGCCACAGCCGGCCGATGAGGATGATCCCGATCGCGACAACCATGTACGTCGAGCCCTTGCTCCACCAGTAGCGGAGGCGGGGGTCGGCGGTGCGCTTGGCGACCGCGGCGAGGCCCAGCCTGCGGGCGATCCACAGCCCGAGGATGATCCCCAGCGTGGCGAGGAGCCGGGCCACGGCGTCCGCGGGAATGCCGAGGTGGCTGCTCAGCCACTCCATCACCACGGTCAACGCCTCCCCCTTCGGTCGTGGGCTGCATTCATGGGCAGCGAAGCATACGGCCACCGCACGCCCGAGCCAACCGAACCTGGCCATGGCCCGGGGGGATCGCTACCATGGGGCGCAAGGAGGGGCGATGGACGAGAAGCGGACCAAGGTGACGATCCCCGATCTTCTGGCGATGGTGGCGCGGGGGGAGAAGATCACGTTCCTCACCGCCTACGACTACCCGACGGCGCTCCTCGAGGACCGGGCGGGGATGGACATGATCCTCGTCGGCGACTCGGGGGCGATGTGCCTCCTGGGGCACAAGACGACGCTTCCCGCGACGATGGACTTCATGGTCGCGATCACCGCCGCCGTCTCCCGGGCTGCCGAGCGGGCGTTCGTCGTGGGGGACATGCCGTACATGTCGTATCAACCCTCGAACGAGCTCGCGATCCGCAACGCGGGCCGCTTCATCGCCGAGGGCGGGGCGGACGCGGTGAAGCTCGAGGGCGGGGCGCGGATGGCGGAGCGGGTGGAGGCGATCGTCCGGGCGGGGATCCCGGTGATGGGGCACATCGGCCTCACCCCGCAGGCGGCGAGCATGATCGGCGGGCTCAAGTCCCAGGGCCGGAGCGCAGCCACGGCCAGGGCGTTGATCGACGACGCGCGGTGCCTGGAGGAGGCCGGCGCGTTCTCGATCCTCTTGGAGGCGATCCCGGCCAAGGTGGCGGAGGTGATCACCGGCCGGGCCAGGGTGCCGATTCTCTCCATTGGCTCGGGGCCGGCGTGCCACGGACAGCTCCTGATCGTCCACGACATCCTCGGGCTGTTCGAGGCGTTCACCCCCAAGTTCGTGAAGAAGTACGCCGACGTCTCCTCCGTGATGCTCGGGGCGTTCCAGGCCTACATCAAGGACGTGAAGGACGGCGCCTTCCCCGGCCGCGAGCATACCTACACCATCCCCAGGGAGGAGTGGGAAGCATTGCGCGGGCTCATCGGTGCATGACACACGTATGCGGGGTCATATATGCGGGGTCAGGTCTTGTTCTGTGCATAGCTGAAGGCTACGAGGACCTGGGCGAACGGGCCTTCATCCGCTAAGCACAGTGGCAGACCTCAACTGGATCAGCTTGACCTGTCTTGGAAGCAGCTTCCGGAGATGCCGGTGAGGATGGACGTCTCGAGGGTGATCCCCTGCGCGACCAAGGCCACGGAGTCCTAGGAAGGCTCGGTCATCTCGGCCGACAGCTGAACGTTCCCCGGGACGTCGACCCACTTTAGGCGGTTTCTGAAGGGAACTCTTGCGTGGTAGAAGGTTGTCTTCGACAACCTGGGACGGGCGGTAGAATCGCCGGCCGGCGGCGAGAGGGCGCTCGGGCGAGGTGATCTGGTGCAGACATGAGGATCGAAGACATCGATTGGACTACATGGCAACCGCAGCGGCGGGCGACGCTCCTCTTCGTCGTGCGCGACGGGCAGGTGCTCCTCATCCACAAGAAGCGCGGCCTGGGGGCAGGGAAGGTCAACGGCCCCGGCGGCCACCTCCAGGACGGGGAGACCCCGCTCGCGGGTGCGGTGCGCGAGGTGGAGGAGGAGCTGGGGATCATGCCGCTTGGCATCGAACCATGCGGCGAGCTCCGGTTTCAGTTCACGGATGGCCTCGCGCTCCTTGTCTACGTATTCCGGGCGCGGGACTGCCAGGGCGAGCCGCGGGAGTCGGACGAGGCGACCCCGTTCTGGGCGCCTCTGGACGAGATCCCGTTCGACCGGATGTGGGCCGACGACCCCCTCTGGTTCCCCTTGATGCTCCGCGGGGAGCCGTTCGAGGGGAGATTCGCCTTCGACGGCGACAGACTCCTCGACTTCGAGCTGGTGCGCGCCCAGAGCGCGTGAGGGGCCACGCCCGGAAACCGAGGACCTTCTTCACCACAAAGGCACCCAGAGCGCCAGGCAACCCAGGTGCAAAGGGCCTGTGGGGCCTTATTCTCGCGGAGAACGCTCCAGGTCGCCGTTCGTGCCCTTTGCGGTCTCGGCGATGATGCAGCGGCGAGGGAGGGGAGAGTTGGGGCCAGCATCCGGACGAGAGGGCCCCCCGGTAGTATGCTGGTCCCCATGGACCTCGTCATCCATCCGTTGACGTCGGAGCGCTGGCCGGACCTGGAGGCGCTGTTCCTCGCCCGGGGCTGCGCGATGGCCCGGACCTGCGGGTGCACGTACTACCGCGAGAGCGGCAAGGTCGCCGTTCCCGATGGGCTGACGGCGGCGGAGCACCGCCGGCGCGGGCTGCAGGCGCTCGCCGCAAGCGACCCGCCACCGGGTCTGATCGGGTACCGCAGCGGGGTGCCGGTGGGATGGGTGTCCTTGGGACCGCGGGAAGCGTTCCCCCGGCTGCGGCGGTCCCCCGTGGCGAAGGCCGTGGACGATCTTCCGGTGTGGTCGATCGTGTGCTTCGTCGTCCCGCCACAGTTCCGGCACCAGGGGGTGGCGACGGGGCTCCTCCGGGGCGCGATCGCGTTCGCCCGCGAGCGGGGCGTGGTGGCACTGGAGGCGTACCCCGTGGACAAGGCAGTTCAGGGACCGGACGCGGGGATGTGGAACGGGGCGATGTCCATGTACACCAAGGCGGGGTTCGTGGAGGTGGCACGCCGCCGCCCCGAGCGGCCCGTGGTCCGGCTGATGCTCCACGCCGGCTAGACGGAGCCGGCGCAATTCCTGAGGCCGAGCCCGTGGTGGTTAGCCCTTTCTCTTCGCCGCCTTGGCCTGTGCCTTGACCCGCTTCTTCTCGACCTTGAGGGCATCCTTGGGATCGGAGCCCGGGAACGCGTCGGCAGGAGCGCGTTCCTGCGTCCCTGACCGCTCGGCCTGACGCCGCGCCCGGACCCGGTCGATGAGCCACTGGGCCCCGAACCGGCCCACGTAGCCGACGAAGCCGGTCGCCAGGACGATCAAGACCCACCT
>DSBZ01000117.1 GCA_011057175.1 Candidatus Acetothermia bacterium | reverse complement strand
GTGTTCAACGTTGCCGACGCGGCGCTCGTGGTTGGGGCAGGGCTCGTCGCCCTGTCCTTCCTCGTGGGAGGGAGATCGCAGTGAAGCCCTTGTTCATCGTCCTCGAAGGCCCCGATGCGTCCGGAAAATCCACCCAAGTTCGCCTGCTTGCGGATGCGCTCTCGGCGCGAGGGATCCCCATCCTCGCTACCCGGGAGCCAGGCGGGACGCCGCTCGGAGAAAGGCTACGGGAGCTCGTCCTCTCGTCCGACTCCCCGATGAACCCCCTCACCGAGCTACTCCTCATCATCGCGGCGCGGCACGAGCACGTGGAACAGGTGGTCCGGCCGGCGTTGAAGGAAGGGAAATGGGTGCTCTGTTCCCGGTACACGTTGTCGTCGCTCGCCTATCAGGGCTGGGGGCGGGGGCTGGATCTCGACCTCATCCGCCGGCTGAACCAACTCGCCACCGGAGGTCTGGAACCGGATTACGTCTTCCTCCTCGACCTTCCCCCCACTGTGGCCTATGAGCGGACGCGGGAACGGGACCGGTTCGAGGGGGAAGGGCTGGAATTCTTCACCCGGGTTCGGGTGGGGTACCTCGCGCTCATCCGCTCCGTACCCCGGGCCCACGTCATCGATGGCACCTTGCCCCAGGAGCGCGTGCTCCGGGAGATCCTGGGCCACCTGCCTGTTCCTGGGATATGATCTCTCCGTCAAGGAGGGTCCATGGAGATCGTCTGCCGGCGAGAAGACTGGGTGTTTGGGGTTAGGACCGTCAGCCACGCCTTGGGCGGGCGAACGGCGATGCCGATCCTGGGGGGGATCCGCTGTCAGGCGGAGGCGGATGGCGTGGAGCTGGCTGCCACCGATCTCGAGCGGTCCATCCTGTGTCGGATCGCGGCCCAGGTGAAGGGCGCGGGGGCCGTCGTCCTCCCGGGGCAGGTGCTGAGCCAGCTCGTGAGCCGTCTTCCCGCAGCGGAGACGATTCAACTGGGCGAAGAGGATGGGCGGGTGCGCCTCGCGTGCGGGCCGGCGAGCTTCGACCTGTTCACCCTGCCCGCCGACGAGTTCCCCGACGTGGCGCGGCCGGACAGCGAGGCCGTTGGGCGGATACCGCTGACTGGGCTCCTGCAGGGGATCGGCCAGACCGCGTTCGCGGCCCTGCGCGCCTCCGAGACGACCCGCCTCGCCCTCACCGGGGTAGACATCGTCCTCCGGGACGGGGCGGCGAAGCTGGCGGCCACGAACGGTTACCGGTTGGCGATCAAGCGCGTCTCGGTCGAGGGGCTCCCCGAGGGCTACGAGGGGTCGTTCCTCGTGGATGCGGCGGTCCTCGGCGACCTGTCGCGGGTCCTCGCCGGGGTGACGGAGGAGGAGGTCGCCATCTACGCCGCTGGCGGACAGCTCCACTTCGCCGCTGGACCGGTCTTCTTCACCTGCCGGACGATCCAGGAGCAGTTCCCCGACTTTGAGCGCGTCGTGCCCAAGGATAGCGAGATCGGCCTCTTTGCCCCGCGGGCCGAGCTCCTCGACACCCTGCGCCGGTTGGAAGTGTTGGCCGCCGAGGAGTCGGGGGCGGTGAACCTCAAGGTGGCTGGGTCCACGCTTGAGATGAGCGCAGCGTCGAAGGACAAGGGGCAAGGCCGGGAGTCGGTGCAGCTGCTCAAGGCCCCGGCGAGAGAGGTCGAGATCGCGTTCCGGGCCGAGTACTTGATCGATGCCCTGCGGCGGATGGAGTCGGATCAGATCGCGTTGTGGCTCTCGGCTCCGGAACGGGCGGGGCTGATCGAGCCAGCCGGCGAGATCGCCCCCGGCGACGAGGGGTTCATCTACGTGTGCATGCCGGTCAGGCTTCTCTGAGCCTGGCCTCGGCGTGAGCGATCGCCTTCTCGATCGCGTGAGGGAGGGCTCCCGCGTCGGGTCCGCCCCCTTGAGCGAACGTGGCCCGTCCGCCCCCTTTCCCTCCCATCGCCTGGCACGCGATGCGGACGAGGTCGCCTGCGCTCACCCGCGGCTCGTCCGCGACCTTGGCGACCACGATCCCCTTCCCCTCCGCGCGGGCGCCGACCACGACCACGCTCCGGCCGAGCTGGGCGGCGAGCGCGTCCGCGAGCCGCTTCGCCTCGTCCACCCCTCCCGTCACGATCGCGCTGGCGAGTTTCGTCCCGTCCACTTCCCGCGCCCGAGCAGCCGCCTCGCGAGACCGGAACGCGGCCCGTTCCCCTTCGAGTGATTCCACACGTTGGCGCAGCGACCGCACCTCGTCGAGGAGCCTTGTGACCCCGGAGGCGAGCTCGGCCTCCGGGACCCCGAGCAGCGCCGCGAGCTGTGCCCGCTCCCCTTGCAGTAGGGCGAGGCGATGCTGAGCCTCCTCCCCGACGACGACCCGCAGCCGGCGCGTCCCCGCCCCCACCGCTTCTTCGGACAGGATGACGATCGGGCCGATCTCGCCCGTGCGACGGACATGCGTCCCCCCGCACAGTTCCATCGACACCCCTGGCACCTGCACGACCCGCACCCGGTCCTTCCCCCGGTACTCCTCGTCAAAGTGGGCGATCGCGCCCTTCCTCTTCGCCTCGTCGAGCGGGAGCTCCTCCACGCGCACCGCGAGGTCCTGGAGCACGGGGGCGAATGCGAGCTCCGCCACCTGCGCCAGTTCATCGGCGGTGAGGGCTGCGAAGTGGGTGAAGTCGAACCGGAACTCCTCCGGGCCGACGGAGGACCCGGCCTGGATCACGTGGTCACCCAGCACGCGGCGCAGCGCGGCGTGGAGGAGGTGGGTTGCGGTGTGGGCGCGCTCGATCTTCCGCCGCCGGACCTCGTCCACGACGAGCCGGCACCGGTCGCCCTGATGGAACTCCCCCTCGGCGACCCGGGCCTTGTGCACCACGCCGTGAGGTCCCCTCTGTACGTCCACGACCTCGGCCCGTCCCAGCCGGGAGAGGTTCTCGATCCATCCCGTGTCCGCGATCTGTCCCCCCGCCTCGGCGTAGAACGGGGTCTCGGAGAAGATGAGCTCGCACTCGCCTCTTTCCGCGTCGTATTGGGCATTGCCTTCCTGGTCCTGAGCCAGCACAACAGTGCTCACTGCCTCCAAGGTTCCGTGCCCCACGAACTCCGTCGGGCTCCAGACCTCGGCCTTCGCCTCCCCAGAGCCAATTCCTGTCCCACCCGCTTTCACTTCGGTTACCTTGCGGGATCGGGCGCGCTGGGCCTCCATCTCCCGCTCGTACCCCGCCTTGTCCACGGAGAAGCCCTGGTCCCGCGCGATCTCCTCCGTGAGCTCGGGCGGGAAGCCATAGGTATCGTAGAGCTCGAACACGACCCGACCGGGAACGCTCTCCCCGCGAGCGAGCCCGGCGAGGGCATCCCGTAGGCGGACCTCTCCGCTGCGGAGGGTTCTCCGGAACGTCCTTTCCTCGTGGGCGATCACCTGCTCGACGAGGGATCGTCGTTCCTCGATCTCGGGGTACACCGCCCCCAGCGAACGGACCACGGGCTCGACCAGCGCGCTGAGGCGTCCCTCCCGCAGGCCGAGGACATCCGCGGCCCGTACCATCCGCCGCAGGACCCGCCGCAGCACGTACCCTCGGGCCTCGTTCCCCGGCCTCACCCCGTCGGCGACGAGGAACACCACGGCCCGGATGTGGTCGGCGACAAGGTTTCGCGATCGGTGATCGGTGACCGGGGATCGGGCCGAGGCGGCGATCGCCTCCACAATGGGCGCGAACAAGTCCGTCTCGAAGTTGGAGTGGACGCCCTCCAGGACGGCGGTCGTCCGCTCCACGCCCATCCCGGTGTCGATGTTCTTCCTAGCGAGTTCGCGCAGCGTCCCATCGGCTCCCGCGTCGTACTGGATGAACACGAGGTTCCAGATCTCGCTGAACCGATCGCAGTCGCAGGAGGGGCCAGGGCAGTGGGGGCCGCACCCGTGCTCGGGTCCCCAGTCCCAGAAGATCTCCGTGTCCGGACCGCACGGGCCGCGATCGCCCACCGGCCCCCACCAGTTGTGGTCCTTCCCCAGGCGGACGATCCGC
>DSBZ01000048.1 GCA_011057175.1 Candidatus Acetothermia bacterium | reverse complement strand
GTACATGGTGCCCGGGCCGCTGGAGAAGGATCAGGAAGGGATCTTCCTCGTCACCCCTGTGGAGAGGTGGGCCCCGCGGAAGGTCAAGGAGGAGAAGCTCCGCGGCCACAACTACGCCAAGATCCCGGTGACCGCGGTTCACGAGGCCTATCCGGGGCACCATCTCCAGCTCGTGTATGCCAACACGCACGCCAAGACCCTGCCCCGCAAGATCGGGAGCGCCCTGTCGAGCCTGTTCGTCGAGGGGTGGGCGTTCTACTGCGAGGAGCTCATGGAGGAGTTGGGGTACATCCGGGAGCCGGTGCAGAAGCTCGCCCGTCTCCAGGACCAGCTGTGGCGGGCGGCGCGGATCATCCTCGACGTGTCGCTGCACACCGGGAAGATGACGGTCGAGGAAGGGATCCAGTTCCTGATCGAGAGAGCTGGCCTGGAGCGGGCGAACGCCGAAGCCGAGGTCCGCCGCTACACCTCGAACCCCACCCAGCCGATGAGCTACCTCGTGGGCAAGATCGAGATCCTGAAGGTGATCGAGGACTACAAGAGACGGAACCCGATGATCACGTTGCGGGAGCTGCACGAGGCGATCCTCTCCTGCGGATCGCTGCCCCCGAGGCTCCTCCGGGAGCGGCTCCTCGGGACGTAGTGCGGCGGCCGTTCCGGCGAACGCTCAACCGCTGTGCAGCGGCCGGCCGAGGAGGGCGAGGGCGGCCTCCCACAACCCCTCCGGGAACGTGGGGTGGGCGTGGACCGCCCGCGCCAGGTCGTGAGCAGTGAGGCGCGCAGAGATGGCGAGGGCGGCCTCGGCGATGAGGTCCGAGGCGTGAGGCCCGACGATCTCCGCCCCCACCAGGCGCCCCTCCCCGTCGGCCACGATCTGGAAGTGCCCCTCCGTCTCCCCTTGGGCCCACGCCCGGCCAAGGGCGGCGAGGGGGAACCTCCCCACGGCGAGCCCGCGGGCCGCCGCCTCGTCCACGGGGATCCCCACCAACGCCACCTCGGGTTGGGTGAAGATCGCCTGGGGAACGGCCTCCTCACTCACCTCCGCGGAGGGGGAAGACGACGTCAACTCCGCGGCCAACCGATCGGCGAGGAGGAGTCCCTCGTGGGACGCCTTGTGGGCGAGGAGCCACCCTCCCCGCACGTCCCCGATCGCGTACACGCCTGGAGCAGCGGCGAACGCGGCGTCCGTGACGACGAACCCCCGCTCCCCCTTCGCCCCCACCGCCTCCAGGCCCAGGCCATCGAGCCTCGGCCGGCGGCCCACGGCGACGAGGATCGCGTCCGCGGAAAGCTCCTCCCTACCCTGGGCGGTGCGGATCGTCACCCCATCGGCGGTGAGCCCCTCCGCCCGCGCCCCCAGGCGGAGTTCGATCCCCTGGGCGGTCAGCGCCCGCCGGAGGAGCGCCTCCCCGCGGCGCGAGACGCCCACCCCAGGCAGGAGCCGATCGAGGGCCTCCACCACCACCACCGCGCTCCCCAAGCGGCGGTACACCGTCCCCAGCTCCAACCCGATCACCCCGCCCCCGATCACGACGAGCCGCTCCGGGATGCGGGGGAGGAGGAGGGCGTCCGACGACGACCACACCCGTTCCCCATCGAACGGGAGGCCGGGAAGCGCGATCGGGCTCGAACCGGTGGCGAGGACGACCGCCTCCGCCGAGATCCCCTCCTCGCCCGAGGGCGTCCGGACGCGGAGCCTCCCTGGCCCGACGAGGCTCGCCTCGCCGGAGAGGACTTCCACCCCCGCCTTGGCGAGGAGCTTCGCCACCCCGCCCCGCAACCCGGCCACGATCTCCGCGCGCCATGCCCGCAGCCGATCCACGTCGACCTCCGGGGAGAGGGAGATCCCCATCCGGGCGAACGTCTCCCGGTGCCCGAGCGGCGAGGTCGCGGCGTAGAGGGCCTTCGTGGGGATGCACCCCTCGTTGAGGCACGTCCCCCCGAGCTGCGCCCGTTCGATGAGGACCGCCTCCACCCCGAGCTGCCCGAGCCTGCGGGCGGCCACGTAGCCGGCGGGCCCCCCGCCCACGATCGCCACCCGCGTGCGTTCCATGGTCCCCAGTTTATCCGGCGCGGGCCATGACCCGTAGCGCCGTCGCTCGCCGGCGACGGCCGTTCCCGAAACGGCGAACGAACGGCCGTCGGGGATGAACCCCGCCGCTACAACGCAAAACGGAACGCGGAGGGTAGGGGCGGACCTCGTGTCCGCCCGTTTGTCTGCCGCAGCCGTTCCGGCGCGAACCGCCCCGGTGCCCTTGCAGCGGACCTGGACCCCCCGGCCCGGGGAGGTAAGCTTCGGGCGGAGGTCACGATGCGAAAGTACCTGTATGCGATCCTCTCCCTCGCCGTCCTCCCCCTCGCGGGGTGTTTCGGCCCGGCCACGACCGGCCCCCGCGCCGTGATCGCGACCGACCCCAGCCCGGCCCAAGGGCCGTACCCCTTCACCGTCGCGTTCGATGCCTCTCGTTCCCAGGGGGACATCGCCGAGTACCTGTGGGCGTTCGGGGACGGCACGACCGGCACGGGGCACTCGCTCACCCACACCTACGAGAAGCGGGGGACGTACACGGTGTACCTCACCGTGGTCGCCCGCGACGGAACGACGGGTCAGACCTCAACCACGGTCCACGTCCACTCCCAGCGCCCCGTGGCCCGATTCACCATCTCCCCCCCGAGCGCCAAGGTGGGCGAGCCGTTCTGGTTCGATGCCAGTACGTCCTACGATCCCGACGGCCAGGTTGCCGAGTACCTCTGGAACTTCGGGGACGGCAAGTCGGAGACGACGACCGTCCCCTACGCCACCCACCGCTACGGGGAGACTGGGCGCTACACCGTGACGCTCGTGGTGAAGGACGAGGAAGGGGACCTCTCCGACCCCGAGCTCCGCCCCCTGGAGGTGGTGAGGGGGGGGTGTTGTGGGAACTGAGTTCCACGTCCCCGATCTCGCCGGGGTCCTGCGGGAGCTGGTCGGGGCGATCCCGCGGGGCAAAGTGACCACGTACCGAGCGCTGGCCGAGGCCCTCGGCGACGCGGGGGCGGCCCCGTTCATCGCCACTTGGCTCTCCTCGTCGGCGGCGGAGGGGCTGCCCGTGCACCGCGTCGTCCACGCCTCGGGCGCGGTGGGACGGACGTGGGGGGGGACCCACGACGAGGCCGCGGCGCGGCTGGCCGCGGAAGGGGTACGCGTGGTGGGATCGCGCGTCGATCCGCTCGCCCGGTACTTCGTGTGGGGGTCCCCGGCCGAGCGGCCGCTCGCCCGCCTCCAGGAGGAGCAAGCCGAGATCGCCCGGCGGGTGGTCCTCGCCCCGCTCCCCGCGGTGGAGACGATCGGCGCGCTCGACGTCGCCTACGCCGATGACGAGGCCGTGGCCGCGTTCGCCGTTGCCGACCGGGAGGGGGAGATCCTCGACCACCTCACCGTCCGCGTCCCGGTGCGCTTCCCCTACATCCGGACCTACCTCTCCTACCGGGAGCTCCCCCCCTCCCTCGCCGCGATCGCGGAGGCCGATGCCCGAGGCTGGAAGCCGGACGTGTACCTGATCGATGGGAACGGGATCCTCCACCCGCGCCGCGCGGGGCTGGCGAGCCACCTCGGGGTCCTCCGCGACCGGCCGACGGTGGGGGTGGCCAAGGGGCACCTCTGTGGCCACGCGAACACGGCGGGGATGACGATCGGCGAGTGGAGGCCCGTGGTGCTGGACGACGACACGGTGGGGGCCGCCGTGCGCACGGCTCGGAACCGGACCCTGTTCGTGTCCCCCGGCCACCGGGCCGATGTGGAGAGCTCGCTCCGGCTCGTCCTCGGCCTCACCGAGCGGGCGCCCCTTCCCCCGCCGCTGCAGTGGGCCCACGAGCTGGCCACCGAGGCCGCCCACGCCGGGTAGCCGTCCCCTTCTCCCCCCCCTCTCCCACGCCGGGGAGAGGGAAACCCCCGGTTCACCGCAGAGGCGCGGAGCGCGCAGAGAAAGGCTGCCTCTGAAGTAAGGCTTGAACCCTGAACCTGCTTCTCGGATGTTCTCTGCGTCCTCGGCGTTCTCGGCGGTGAGAGCT
>DSBZ01000234.1 GCA_011057175.1 Candidatus Acetothermia bacterium | reverse complement strand
TAGAAATCCAATTCGAAGTACAGGCTCTCTGCAACTTCACGGGCGGGAATCTCCAGGTCGAAGTGGCGTATAAGAACGTGTGTTGGGAGGACGGTGCTCCCGCGGTAGGAACTTTCACAGTTCTTGCGCGGCGGCCCTCCCTGAGCGTAAGCAAAAGCCAGATATCCCCAAGCGGGCCGGTGGATTGCGGCGGCCAAATCACCTGGGAAATCCGGGTCACGAACACGGGCCAGGCTGTTGCAGACTACGTCTGGGTAGAGGATGAGCTCGGAACTTCCTTTATATATGTCTCGTCGACCGGCGGGATTGACGGAGGTAGCGGAAGCGGATCCACGTGCACCTGGGCCATCGAGGATCTTCCGCCTGGCGATACAGCCGTGCTCACCCTTACAGCCCAACACGTGGCTTGCGGCACGCTTGAAAACACAGTCCGGGCCTGGTGGGGCTGTGGCGACGACGTGGACGGAAGTTCGGCAACGAACGACAGCACCTGCCTTTGGGATGTCGCCGCCACTGCCACAACCGAGGCTTCGCGTACGCCGGCAGTAAGCGTTTCCGCCTCACTGGATCCCACAACTATTCCGGCCTGCGGCGAGGCCACGTTCACCCTCACGATCCAGAACACCTCCACCGCCTCCGCCCACGCGGTGGACGCCCGGATCACGCTTCCCTCCGGCCTCTCGTACGTCCTGGAAAGCACCGAGGTCGACTGCGGCGGCGGCTTCGTGGACGCTCCTGATCCCGCGATCGCGGGGCAAACGCTGACCTGGTACGACGAAAACGACCGGGGGACGAACCTGTGCGCGGGGATCCCCGCCGGAGGGTCGGTGCAGGTTCGGTTCCGGGTGAAGGCCAGCTGCTACGCGACGGCTGGCAACGCCTCGATCCGCGTGTGGTACTACGACTGCTGCGAGACGACCCAGGAGTACCGGGATGGCTCGCGGATGCTTCAGCCGGCGCTCCCGAACATCACCGTCACCAAAACGCCTTCTTCCTGGGCCCTGGACTGCCACAACTCTGGCGACACGGTGACCTGGACGATCACCGTGGAGAACACGGGCACGGCCCCGGCAGACTGGGTGCGGGTGGAGGACACGCTAGGGGCGTACCTCGTCTACGTGGGCTCCAGTCCACCCGCAACCCTCATGGGCCCGCAGAAGTGGGGCTGGGAGTTCGGGCCGCTGGATCCGGGCCAGTCCGTGACCCTCGAGCTCGAGGCCTACCTCTCCCGGCCGGACGAAAGCTGTAGGGAGTCCCTGCGCACAAACACGGTGGAGGTCTACTGGGGCTGTGGGGACTTCGACGGGGACCCCAACACCGCCGACGGCTGTCAACTGGGCGGGCCGGTTAGCGCCTCGGCCGTGGTCACCATCCCCGACCTCTACATCGCCCCAGGTGGGATCGAGCCGCTTATCACCTGTTCTTCCGATGGGAACTACTCCGGCGCTGTGCGGCTCACCATCCGCAACAGGGGCGATGCGCCTGTGGACAACGATTTCCAAATCACCCTGACCGAGGCGAGCACCCCCTGGAGCGTGTCGGGGTATTTCCAAGCGGATTTCGGTGGGACCCTCCCCATCAACCCAGCCTCCAGCCGGAGGATCACGATCCCCGACTGGCCGGTGACCTGCGGTATCTGCGACTACAGCTTCACCGTGGAACTCGACACAGAAGATGAGATCTGCGAGTGCATCGAGGGGAATAACACGAATAGCCGCACCTGGACGCTCACCCTGCCGGATATCACGGTGGTCTCTGAAAACCTCTCCCTCACCTGCGCCGAGGATGGCCAGGTCTTGATCTCCGGAACGGTGACTTTCGGGAACGAGGGCTGTGGAGACAACCTGACCGGGGACCTCCCGGTCCGGTTCACCCTTTATGGCGGCCCAGGCTGCACCGGCACGGCCCTCGATCAGTGGGCTGAGGTGTTCTCGGTGGACATCCCAGCAGGCGGCCAACAAACACTCGACATCACACCGCGCACGGCGAGTGTGGACGCCTGCTCGGCCGCCACAGAATGCAACCTTTACCTCCTCATCGAGGCCGACTACACGGACTCCATCTGCGAATGCAATGGCGGGAACAACACCCGGTGCACGGACCTTGCGATCGACATCCCTGACCTCGTGGTGGCCGGCGAGAACTTGACCCTCACCTGCGCCGGGGATGGCCAGGTCTTGATCTCCGGCACGGTGACCCTGGGAAACCAGGGCTGCGGAACCGCACTCACCGCCAACATCCCGATGCGGTTCACCTTGCACGACGGAAGCGGCTGCACGGGAAGCGTCCTCCACGGATGGAAGGAGATGTTCACCGGCGTGGGCATCCCGGCGGGGGGCGAGCAGGTCTTCAATGTGGACCACACCTTCTCGATCGACCTCTGCTCCCAGGCTTCAGATTGCACCGTCTCCCTCCTCATCGAGGCCGACTACACGGACTCCATCTGCGAATGCAATGGCGAGAACAACACCCTGTGCGTGAACTTCGATGTGGGGATCCCGGATCTCGCCGTTCTCGCGGTGGAGCCCGATGTCCCCGATGCCTGCAGCCAGGGCACGGTCACCGTGACAGTGGAGAACATGGGCTGCGGGGCCACACCCTCGGGAGTCCCCGTGCGCATCAGTGGCAATGCTATGGGTGAAGGGGCTCTTCCCGCCCTTTCCCGCGGGGAATCGACCACGATCGTGATCACCTTGAACGAAATCCTCCCCTGCGGGGACTACACCATCACCGCCACGGTGGACCCCGACGATTCCCTTTGCGAGTGCACGGCCGAAAACAACGCCCTCTCCGCCTCGTTCTCCGTGGTGGATCCTGACCTCACGCTTACGAATCTCGCCGTCTCCTGTAATCCCGAGGGCACGGCCACAGTGAGTTTGACCGTCCAAAACCTCGGCACGGAGGCTTCGCCCGAAACAACAGTCCGCCTTTACATTGATGGAAGCCTCGCTCACACTTGGACCATCCCTTCACTTGGGATCGGTGGAGAGGCAGACCTTTCCTGGGAAACCCCGCCCCTCAAGTGCGGCCAGCCCCACACCTTCCGCGTCGTGGTGGACGAGGATGACTTGATCTGCGAATGCAACGAGGGGAACAATGAGGCTTCCACGAGCTGGACCTGCCCCTGTCCCGCTTTGGTTACGGATAAGGAGGTCGCGGAGGTCCGACGGGGCGGAAGTGCCATCTCGCCCGGCACGCCCATCGAGGCCGGCGACGTGATCATATACCGCCTTGAGGTCACGAACGTGGGCGGGGCCAATGCCTACAACGTGGATATTTCTGACGATCTTCCAGTGGAATTCCTATACATTTCTGGCTCCACGAGTGCCACTTGGCCGAGCGGCTCCTACACCTCCGATCCTGCTGGCGCTCCCGGTCCCAACCTTTTCTGGGACACCTCCGCGGTGCTTGGTCCGAATGAAACCTTGACCTTGGAGTTCCAAGCTGTCGTAACGAGCGCGATCGTCCAGGGTCAGGTGTACACGAACACCATGCGCGCCACCGGCGAGGAGGCCGAGGGCACCCCCATCCCGCCGGACATGAGCGGGACCATCCCTGGAGACACCGACCCCGACGATAGCGACTCCGTCTCCCACGTGGCCGCCGCGGTCCCGGGGCTCTCCGTGAACAAGGCCATCGTGGACGTCCTTCGGGGCGGGGTCTCCATTTGGCCCACGGAGCGGGTGGAGCCCGGGGACCTCATCCATTACCGGGTGACAATCCGCAACGTGGGCCTGGGCACAGCTTACGACGTGAACTTCACGGACGAGCTTCCGCCCGGCCTCGAGTTCGACACGGATTACGCCGACGGCACCTACACCGTGGACGATCCTCCTGACTCCGGGTCCTTGGGGATTCCCGATGGCGCCACCGGAACCCTCGTGGCCGACATCGCCGCCACCCTGCACGGCGGTGGAACGCTCGTGGCCGACTTCTACGCCTACGTAACAAGCGACGTTCAGCAAGGAGTGGACCTCGTGAACTACGCTACAGCCACGGGAAGGGATGGCTACGGCACGCCCATTCCGCCGGAGACTGGAACGGCCCAGATCGGTGTGGCCGAGCCGGCCCTGGCC
>DSBZ01000116.1 GCA_011057175.1 Candidatus Acetothermia bacterium | reverse complement strand
CTTCGATTGGGCCGAGTCGCGGATCAACCTACAGGTTGGGGTTGGCTCATACGCAGATTTCTCGTTCGGGCTTAGCGTGACCACCTCTGGCGTGAACTGGGTTCGCCTGGGGTCCACGATCCGGTGGTAGGGGGTTCTGCTCAGTCAACCGAGAGGGCCCTGCGCTGGCAGGGCCCTCTTCTTGTCACGCGGAGGACCTACCGCGAGCCTCGGCGCCAATTCGATCCGGTCAGGGCTCGGGGATGCTCTTCACCACGCGCCGAGCGTGAACCCGAGGACGATGCTGCGGCGGCAATGCCAAACGAGGTACGCCCGCCAGCCGGAACCGCGCACCCCGAGACCCGCTCCCACCGCGAGCTCGACCTCGAGCTCCGTCTCCGGCTCGACCTCGACGAGGGGGCGGACGGCTGTCGAAGGAGACCAGGCGGGCATCCACGCCATCTCCTGGAAGGAGAGGCCCCCGACGAGGACGATCCCCACTCTCCCCAACGGAAGCCACATCGCGAGGTACCCCTCCACCTCCGGGCCCACGGGGACAAAACCGCCGGGGCCAGGGAGGGTGAGCTCGGGCGATGAGGGTCCAGGCCGGAACGCGCAGCCTAGCCCCACGACGTCGAGCCAGAGCTCGGCCGCGAGCGAGTCGATCCCGAAGGCAAGCCCGACCCCCAGCGGGGGAAGCTCCCCGGCCACAGCCCACAACGGACGGGGCCCGGGCGCCCACAGGGATGGCCGGGCCGCAGCGAGGGTAAGGGACAGGGTCAGCTCCTCCCCGTCCGCCACGGAGAGGTCGAGGGAGCGCGCCTCGTACCCTTCCTTCTCCACCCGGACCCGAACTTTGCCCGGGGCGATCGCCGCGGAGAGGGGGGTCCTCCCGAGGTAGGCCCCTCCCACCCACACGGAGGCCCCGCTCGGGCTCGTGATCACGGAGAGGGTGGCCCGGGGGCGGTGGACGCGATAGGACGTCCATGCCGTGCCCCACATCCCGGGGAGAAGCGCAGTGACCTGGGATACGAACGAAACGGGGTTGGCGTACATGAGAAACGCGTCCGCCTCGAACGCGTTCGCCTCGTAGAAGGAAAGGGCCTTGGCGCTCGCCACGAGCTGGAGGTACTCGATCCCCTCGGGCTCGGTGACCCGCAGGACCCACCCGCGGGTGGGGAGGGTGTGGGCCCCCGCCGGGAACCACGGGTCCTGGAGGAAGCGGTTCGGGACGAGGAGCTTCACCTTCCCGTCCGGGGTCAGGTTGTACAGGTACACGTAGGCGTCGCGGGAGAGGGTGAAGGTGAGCGTGAGGGCATCCCCGGGCGCGTAGGTCGTCTTGTCGGCCTTGATGGAGACGACGATCGGCGGCTCCTCGGGGACGGGGATGATCCCCTGAGGGAGCACGGGCGCCTCCCCGAGAGAGGGGAGACCCAACGCCACCAAGGCCACGCACGCTGCCAGTGCCTTCGCCTTCAGCGGGCCAACACCTCCATCCGGATCTACACCTCGCTCGGGGGGAGGGTTCGGCGAGGCGGGCCCTCCGAAGCGAGGGCCCTGCGCAGGGCGCGCAGCGGAAGGAGGGCGCAGGAGAGGCGCGTCTTCACGACGCCCCCCAGGGCGGCGAGGAGGTCTTCGTCCTTCATCCTCTCCACCTCGGCCACGGGCTTCCCCGTGATGAGCTCGGTGAGGAGGGACGCCGAGGCAAGCGAGATCGCGCACCCTTCGCCGGTGAACCGCGCCGCAGCGATCGCTCCGTCCTGAACCTTGACCTCCAGCCGGACGATGTCCCCGCAGAGCGGATTCGCTTCCACGGCCGAGCCCGTGGCGTCGGGGAGGCGGCCCTTGTTGCGGGGACGGCGCCAGTGGTCGAGGATGATCTCCTCGTACCCGCTCATCGGAGGTCCTCCCACACTCGATCGAGGGCAGAGAGGAACTGGTTGACCTCCTCGGGGGTGGTGTACACGTGGAACGAGGCCCGGCACGAGGCGGGGATCCCGAACCGGCGGTGGAGGGGTTGGGCACAGTGATGCCCGCCGCGGATCGCGATCCCCTCCTGGTCGAGAAGCGTCGCTACGTCGTGGGGGTGGATCCCGGCGAGGTTGAACGCCACGAGGGCCCCCTGTGCTGCCGGATCGGATGGCCCGTACACGGTCACATGGGGCCGGGCGAGGAGCCCGTCCAGGGCGAGGGCGGTCAGCTCCTCCCCGTGACGTCGCACCGCCTCCATCCCGATCGCGCGGAGGTAGTCCACGGCTGCCCCGAGGCCCACCGCCTGGGCGATGGGGGGGGTCCCCCCCTCAAACCGGGCCGGGGGATCGTCCCACGTCGCCCAGTTCAACCACACCTCGCGCACCATCTCCCCTCCGGTGAGGAGGGGAGGGAGCTCGGCCAGGAGGTCGTTCCGCCCCCACAGGACGCCGATCCCGGTCGGGCCAAGCATCTTGTGGCCGGAGAACGCGACGAGGTCAGCTCCGAGGTCGCCCACGTCCACCGGCAGGTGGGGCACCGACTGAGCGGCGTCGACGACCACGATCGCGCCCACGCGGTGCGCCTCCGCCGCGACCTCCGCCACCGGGTTCACCGTCCCCAGGACATTGGAAACGTGCACCAGCGCCACGACCTTCGTGCGTGGGGAGAGCTTCGCACGGAGGTCATCGAGGTCGAGCTCCCCGCTCGGGGCGACGGCGGCCGCGGCGAGGCGCGCCCCCCGCCGGCGGGCGATCTCCTGCCAGGGGAGGAGGTTCGCATGGTGCTCCATCTCCGTGACGAGGATCTCGTCCCCAGGCTCGACCCGCGTCTCCCCGAGCCCCCATGCCGCGAGGTTGAGGGCCTCCGTCGTCCCGTGGGTGAACACGACTTCCCCTGGACCCGCCCCGATGAGCGCTGCTACCTTGCCCCGCGCTTCCTCGTAGCGCTCGTTTGCCTCGGCGGCGAGCGCGTACACCCCCCGCCGCACGTTGGCGTAGGACTCCCGGTAGAACCGGGCTTCGGCCTCGATCACCGGGATCGGCTTCATGCTCGTGGCGGCGGAGTCGAGGTACACGAGGGGCTTCCCGTGCACCGTGCGGCCGAGGATGGGAAAATCGTTCCGGATGCGCTCGTCCATCAACCGATCGCCTTCTCGAAGCTCATCTCGAGGAGCCCGCGGAGCTCGATCGAGTACTCCAAGGGGATCTCCTTCAGGATCGGGGACACGAACCCGTTCACGATGAGGCTCATCGCTTGCGCTTGCGAGAGCCCCCGGCTCATCAGGTAGAAGAGCTGGTCCTGGGACACCCGACCCACGGTCGCCTCGTGCCCGAGCTCCACGTCGTCCGTCTCCGCGTTGAGGATGGGGATCGTCTCCGTCCTCGCCCCCGGGGTGAGGAGGAGGGTCGAGCACTCCACGTGGGCCTTGGCGCCTTTGGCGAGGGGGTAAACGTGGACCGTGCCCCGGAACACGGACTTCCCCGTCCCTTGGACCACGGACCGGGAGACGAGCCGCGACGTGGTTCCCGGCGCCCGGTGGAGGGCCCGTCCCCCGCTGTCGAGCCACATCCCGTCCTGGGCGAACGTGAACGCGAGGTTCTCCGTACGTGCCCCCGGGCCGAGGAGGACCGTCGTCGGGTAGAGCATCGTCACCTTGCTCCCCAGGGAACCCGACACCCAATCCACCGCCGCTTCCGCGTGGGCGAGCGCCCGCTTGTTGCTCAGGTTGTACACGTTCTTCGACCAGTTCTGGACCGTCGTGAAGCGGACCTTGGCCCCCTCTTTGGCGAAGATCTCCACCATCCCCGAGTGGAGGGCGGACCGCGCGAACCGCGGAGCGGAGCAACCCTCGATGTAGTGCACGGACGATCCGGGCTCGGCGACGATGAGGGTGTGCTCGAACTGACCCACCGCCTCGGTCTGCATCCGGTAGTACGCCTGGAGCGGAACGGCCACCTCGACCCCTGGTGGGATCCAGATGAACGTCCCCCCGCTCCACACCGCGCCGTGAAGGGCAGCGAACTTGTTGTCCTCGGGGGGGATCGCCTTCATGAAGTAGTCCTGGATCCACGGGTGCTCGCGCACCGCCTGGTCCATGCTCGCGAAGATCACCCCTTGGGCGCGGACCTCATCGAGGAGGGAGCGGTACACGACCTCGGAGTCGACCTGGGCCCCAAGGCCCGCGAGGGCCTTCTGCTCGGCCTCGGGAAGCCGCAGGG
>DSBZ01000217.1 GCA_011057175.1 Candidatus Acetothermia bacterium | reverse complement strand
GCACCCCCCTTTCCTTCAGGCGTTCCGCCATGCCCAGGATGAGGAGGGTCTTCCCCGATCCGATTGCCCCCATCACGTTGATCGCTCGGACCCCACGCTCCTTGAAAAGCTCGTAGTTCTGGGACGCGAGCTCGAGCTGCCGCTTGAACACGTCCTCTGTACCCACTCGGATGTCGTGCATAGGAGGCGATGATACCCTTTCCCGAGGCCGATTCCGACTTCCCCCCCTCGTGCGGGCGCTGGAGTTCGTTTGCATGACGGGGACGGGCGCGCTATAGTCCGGCGCGATGCGCCGGGTGGCGGAGTGGGCGACGACGGCGGCGCTGGCCTTCGTCGTCTTTCTTGTGCTCTCCTCCTTCACGGGGAAGTGGGGGGTGTGGGCCTCGGACGAGCTCCTCGCCGGGGCGGTGATCGCCCTCCTCGTCGGGCTCGCCACGGGGCGGTTCGCCTGGAGCCGGGGCGGATGGCGCCTCCTCCAGCCTCACCGGTGGGTTCTGTTCCTCGTCTACCTCGTCGGGCCGTTCCTCTACGCGATGGCCAAGGCCAACTTGGACGTCGCGTGGCGGGTGATCACGGGCCGCATCAACCCGGGGATCGTCCGGTTCAACCCCGGCCTCAGGACCGACTTCGGGCGGACGTTCCTCGCCAACTCGATCACCCTCACCCCGGGGACCCTCACCGTGGACGTGGACGATGGCTCGGGCGACTTCTACGTGCATTGGATCAACGTGAAGGATCCCTCGCCGACGGCAGACGAGGTGTGCGGGCCGTTCCCCCGCTGGGCGCGGAGGGTCGCGGAATGATCGTCGCTCTCCCGCTCGCGGCGGCGGGCCTCGCCCTGGTGGGGTTCATCCTCGTGTGCATGGTCCGCCTCTCCATCGGCCCCACCGCGGCCGATCGCGCGGTGGCCCTGGACACGATCAACACCCTCGTCGTGGCGACGATGGTCCTCCTCGGCGCGGCGTTCAACCTCGTCGTGTTGCTCGATGTCGCGCTCGTGTACGCGCTCCTCTCGTATGTGGGGACGCTCTACATCGCCCGCTACCTGGAAGGGGGCCTCGGGTGAACGGGCTCATCTACGCGTTCCTTGCGATCGGGACCGCGTTCAACGCCCTCGGGGCGGTGGCCCTGATCCGGTTCCCCGACGTGTACACCCGGATCCACGGGGCGACGAAGTGCACCACGTTCGGTTCGATCTTCTCCATCCTCGCCGTCGCCGTGCACGGGATCGTCCAGGGCGGCGCGGCGGGGGGGACGATGGCTGTGCGGGCGCTGTTGGCGCTCGTGTTCCTCCTCCTCACCAACCCCACCGGGTCCCATGCCCTGGCGCGCGGCGCCCACCGGGCGGGGATCAAGCCGTTCCGCGCCGTCGTGGATCGCCTCGAAGAGGCCGGTCACCGGTCACCCGTCACCCGTCACGGGTCCAAGGAGACGCAATGACGATCCTCGCCATCCTGCAGGTCCTGGTCCTGATCCTCATCGTGGCCGGCTCGGTCCTCGCCGTGTGGCTGAAGGACCTCCTCGCGAGCGTGATCGCCCTCGGGGCCTCGAGCCTGCTTCTCGCCCTCCAGTTCTACCTCCTCCAGGCGCCGGACGTGGCCATCGCCGAGGCCGGGGTGGGGGCAGCCCTGACCACGGCGATCTTCGTCCTGGCGATCCGCAAGACCCGCCGCAAGGAGGAGGAGTGAGGTACTGGACCGTGCTCGCCGCGTTCGCGGTCGTGGCGGGGTGTCTCCTCCTCGGCGGGGCAGGGATGCGTCCGTTCGGCGCGCCGCGGCTCGACGCGATGGACCAGTACTTCAACGCCCGGTCCCAGGCCGAGGTCGCGGCGAACAACGTCGTCACGGCGATCGTGTTCGACTACCGGGGCTACGACACCCTCGGCGAGGCGACGGTCCTGTTCGTGGCTGTGGTGGGGGTGGCCCTCATCCTGCGGAGGGTCAAGCGATGAGCGTCGTCGTGCGTACGATTGCGCGGATCCTCATCCCGGTGATCCTCGTCTTCGGGGGGTATGTGATCCTCCATGGGCACCTCACCCCCGGCGGCGGGTTCCAGGGCGGGGCGGTGGCCGCCTCCGCGGTGGCCCTCCTCCTCGTCGCGGTTGGGGCCCCGGCGGTGAAGAAGCTCAAGGCCCCGTTCTCCGTACTCGAGGACCTGGGCGGGGTCGCGTTCGTGGTCCTTGGGTTCCTCGGGATCGGGTTCACGTTCTTCGCGAACTCGCTGGCGGGGATGGGGGGCCTGTTCGGGGCCCCGGTGCCCTCCGGGCCCAACCCCGGGGTCCTCAACACCGCGGGCACGGTCCCTCTCATGAACTGGGCGGTCGGGCTCAAGGTGTTGGGCGGTCTGGGCGCGGTGCTCGTCCTGTTCGGACTCTTCGGGGGCGACGATGATCGGTAACGTCCCGTTCGTCGCCTGCATGGTCCTCGTCCTCCTCGGGCTGTGGGCCCTCCTCTTCCGGAGGAACCTGATCAAAGTCGTGATCGGCCTCAAGGTCATCGAGAACGGGGTCAACCTGTACCTCGTCGCCACGGGCTACGTGAAAGGGGGGATCGCTCCCATCTACACCTACGCCCCGCCCGACGCGGCGATGGTCCTCCCCACGCCGCAGGCCCTCACCCTGACGAGCATCGTGATCGGGCTCGCCACGACCGCGTTGATGCTTGCGTTCGTCGTCGTCATCCATCGCCACAAGAGGACCTTGGACGGGTGCAAGGTCACGGAGCTCTCGGGATGAACCTCGCCGCCCACGCCCCGATCCTCGCCATCGCTGTCCCCCTCCTCGGCGGGTTCGCCCTCCCCCTGTGGGGGAAGCTCCACCGGTCGCTGCGCGATCTGTGGCTCGTCCTCGTCGCCGCCCTCACTGTGGCCCTCGTGGCGCTCGTTGCGGTCCAGGTCTTCACGACCGGGATCAAGGTCTACACCCTGGGCGCCTCCTCCCCGGGGGACACGGTCGCGCCGGGCGGGTTCCCGATCCGGATCGTCCTCACTGTGGACGCCCTCAGCGCGTTCATGGGCGCGATCGCTGCTCTTGCCTCCCTCGTCGGGCTCGTCTACGCGTGGCGGTACCTCGCCGAGGACGAGGGCAAGACCCTCGCCCTGACCCTGGGAACCCTCCTCTGGGCGGGGATGCTGGGGATGGCGTTCACGGGGGATCTGTTCAACCTGTTCGTGTTCCTCGAGGTGACGTCGATCGCCGCGTGCGGCCTCATTGGGTACCGGACGTGGAACTCCCGTGGCCCGGAGGCGGCGTTCAAGACGATGGTCATGTACACCGTGGGCGGGCTGTTCGTCCTCCTCGCGGTTGCCATCCTGTACGGGGAGTACGGGGCCCTCAACCTCGCCCACCTGGCCCGGCTGATCCAGGGGACGACCGTGGACCGGGTTGCGCTCGGGCTGCTCTTGGGCGGCCTTCTCATGAAGGCCGGGGCGGTGCCGCTCCACATGTGGGTACCCGACGCGTACGGCGAGGCTCCCGCCCAGGCGGTGGTCCTCCTCGTCGCCAACACCCAGATCTCCCTCTACGCCCTGTTCCGGGTCCTGTTCACCCTCTACGGCGGGGTCGCCGGCCCCGCGATCGGCTGGCTCGTCGTCGCTCTCGGCACGTTGACCCTCGTCGTGGCGGCCCTGATGGCGGTCGTGCAGACGGACCTCGGGCGGCTCGTCGCGTTCGGAGCCGTGTCCCAGATCGGGTACATGCTCCTCGGGGTCGGGGTCGGCCTGACCGTGATCGGGAGCCAGCCGGAGTACGGGCGGGTCGCGATCCAGGGCGGGATCTTCCACATGTTCAACGATGCCGCCTGCGTGGGTCTCCTGTTCTTGGCCTCTGGTGCCGTGATCCGTGCAGCCGGGACGCGCGATCTGAACCGCATGGGCGGCCTGGCGCACTCCATGAAATGGACGGGCGCCTTCTTCGCCATCGGCGCGGTCGCGTTGGCCGGCGTTCCCCCGTTGAACGGCTTCGCCTCGAAGTTCCTCATCTATGAAGCTTCGTTCAGGCTGAGTCCGTTCTTGGCCGTGATCGCCGTCCTGTCGAGCATCCTGCTCCTGGCCGTGTTCGTCAAGGCGTTCCAGGCGGCCTTTCTCGGCCCCCGCATGGAGCGCATGGCCGCCATCTCCGATCCTTCGCCGTGGATGCTGTGGCCGATGGCCGCGCTGGTGCTGGTGATCCTGGTGTTCGGGCTGTTCCCCGGCTTCTTCGTCGATCATATGGTGACGCCGGCGGCCAGGGCGTTGTGGCTGGGACGTGACG
>DSBZ01000074.1 GCA_011057175.1 Candidatus Acetothermia bacterium | reverse complement strand
GTTCCATACCCGCACCGTGGCCGTGATGACGTGGTCCTCCCCGACCTCGTTCGTGTCCGTCCCCGGAGTGAGCTCGATCTTGGCCTGGCGGTACTCGTAGGTCTTGGTGGCCGGGGTGCTGTTGGGAGAGATCCCGTCCGTGGTGCGCACGACCTGGGTTCCGCCGGAGAAGGTCATCGTGACCGTGGCCGACGCTGTGAACACGGCCGGGCTGGCATGGTTGATGGTGAGGTTCCAGGTGGCGCTCATCCCGTCGGGCGCGACAGTGGGCCCGGTCAGGCTTGCACTCTCGGGGGTCGGGGTCAACTGGTAGCTCAGGCTCCACCCGCTTGGGGCTGCCCCTTGCGCGTACGCGGTGATCAGGAACGTGTGGGGGTCACCCACCTCGTTCGTCGCGCTCCCCGGCGTAATGGCGATGTAGCCCTCTACCCCTACGTAGTGGCTGGGGTCACTTGCCGTCACCGTCTGCTCGTCGTACGTCGTCGTCGCGGTCCCGATGTTGGCGTACTGCCCAACAACGGCCGTCCCGGTCTTGGTGAGCGTCTGGCTCGCCCCAGGCGCCAGCGAGCTGATCGTCCCGATCGAGCCCTCCTGATCGTCGGTCACGACGATGTTCGTGAGCGTCACGTTCCCGGTGTTCGTCACCTCGTACGTCCACGTGACCGTCGACCCCACCAGCACCATCGGGCCCGGCGCAGTGTCCGCGTCCTCCCCGTTCGTCCTCTTCTCGAGAGACAGCCGCGGGTCGCCTACCTCGTAGATGATGTATGGCCCACCGGTCGATTCCCAGCATTTGGAGCCCGCCCTATAGAGATCACAGTCGCCGCTTGGGCATCCAATAGTGCTTACCTGGTTTCTCCACTCGGCGAACTGCCGACACACCCACAGTTGCGTGCCGACCACGCTGACACGTCCGACATACTCCCCCGTGTAGGAGCCTTGGGGCAGGTCGCCAAACATCCTCCACACCGATTGGGTGTTCGAGCAGCTGCTGGAGGAAGAGAAGGCGATCGCAACAAGGATGCAGTACCTTTCCGCAGCGATTACCTTGAAGTCTACGTAGACATCCGCGGAAAGTACGTCCCCGTCGTACGTGACGTTGTCGAGATACAGACGCTCGACGACCACATCCTTGGCATTGCAGTTTTCTATGCAGAATGGCCAACTCTGTGCCATCGTGCTCTGCCCCCACAACGCCACGATGGCCAACGCTACGAAGCCAACCAGCAGATGTACTCTGCGCCTGCTACCGAGAACCCTCTGAGCTGCCATGGTTACCTCCTTCGATCCTTGCTCGCGCTTCGGCAGCCTGGCGGCCTCGCTGGAGGTCCATGGCTTTGCGCCCCCGGATCGCTCCGGGTTTACCTTTTCGGCGGTTTGTGCTTCTTGTTAGTCGTGCTAGCTCTGGCTGAACCGGCCCTGGATCACCAGAGCCCTCTTCACCATCGCATCCCGCACCAGGCCCTTCTCGACCAGGATCTCCCCCAGTCTTCGTTGGCCGTTGCCCGCTTTCTTCTGCTCTTGGAGAGCCCGTTCGACATCCTGCGGGGAAATGGCCTTCAGGTCCACGAGGATCTCCCCGACGCGCTTGTTGCGCTCGAAGTACTCCTCCAGAATGGACATGATCACCGCCGAGCGGGACTTACGCTCGCGCTCGGCGATCCCATCCACCAGCTCCAACAAGTACCGGTCCTCGCTATTGTAGTACAACGTCACCTGCACGTCGCTGCCCTCCTTGGTGGCCGCGCCCAACGAAAACGGGCTGCCGGCCTTGCCTGGCAGCCCGACTACCCGTCCTGGGTTCGTAGCTTTGCGTCCCCACGTTCCCGTGGGTTTGCCCTTGTCAGGGTTGGTTTACGCTCGTTTGCACTATAAAACGCCTTCCGTCTCCCGTCAAGGGGACATCCGTCCCTAGCGGGTGGTCGCCGCCGCAGCCGTCACCCCGCGCCCCGCGTTCACCAGGCCCGCTCCAAAGCGGGGGTCAGGGGTCGGTGTGAGGGGTGAGCTGTTGCGGAGGAGGATCGCCGCTGCCTCCCCCGCACTGAGAGCGGGATTCGCAGACAGGATAAGGGCCAATGTGCCACTCACATGGGGAGCAGCGAAGGAGGTGCCGGAGTTCGTGGCCATCCTCCCTCCCGGCAGGAGGGACACGACCTCCTGCCCGGGGCCCGCCACCGCGACCCCCGGCCCCCACGAGCTGAACGAGGCCAAGGCGTCCGTGGCATCGGTTGCCGAGACGGCGAGGACTGTGTCGTACTTCCCGGGGTACAGAACAGCGGGCTTCGCCTCGTTTCCAGCGATCCCGACCACGAGCACGCCTCGCGATGCGGCGTAGGCGAGGGCTTCTTCCACAACCGCCGGCGGCGTCCCCTTGGCGTAGAGGCTGAGGTTGATGATCCGGGCACCGTTGTCCACGGCGTAGCGGATGGCCGCGGCCAGGCGGTCCCAATCCTTGGTCGTGAACAGGCCCCGGGAGTCGAGGAACCGCACGTCCATGATGCGCACGTTCGGGGCCACCCCCGTCGCTCCTCCCTCGAAGCGAGCGGCGAGGATCCCTGCGACGAAGGTGCCGTGCCAATGGAGGGACGTGCGACGGCGGTCCGCCGGCACCCCGTCGCGGAAGTCCCAGCCCAGGGCGTCGTCCACGTACCCGTTCCCATCGTCATCGATGCCGTTCCCGGGGATCTCGCGAGGGTTCGTCCAACGCACCGCGACCAACTCGGGGATCGTCCAATCGATGCCGCTGTCGATCACCGCGACGATGATTGCTGGGCTTCCCGTGGTCACCTGCCATGCCTCGGGGGCGTGGATCCGCTCGAGCCCCCACGGGAGGGCCGATCCAGTGAGCTGGGGCAGGCCGGTGGCCCCTGCCCCTCCCGCGGGAGCGAGGGTATGGACCGAGGATCCCCCCAACAGGAGCACGACCAACACAAGGCCGATCGCTGCTCCCCTTCGCCTCTGCGCCCTCGTTGTGCGTTCCATTCGGCAACCCGGCTCTCCGCGTGGGACCCGTGGCTTTGCGTCCCCCCCTCGCGAGGGGTTTGCCCTTGTCGTGGCACGCTCCGGGCGTGCCTGCTTGATTCGAGGGGATTATAAGGGAAACGGGTGGAGATGTCAATCCGTCGCTCCTCCGATGCGGCAGAGGGCAGTTCTAGACCGGTTTAGGCAAGATGCCTGGCAGACGAAGGAAGCAGCGATCTAGAGCGGGGGCGCGAGTGCCCCCGCTCATGGTCAGAGAGCGAGCGGCGGTCCGCATCCCGGCCCCCCGGCTCTGTCATCTCTGGGCATTGCGCTTCGATCCCTGCCGGCTTCTCTATCTCCCATGGAATGCGGGTCGCAGCCCTCACCGTTGGGAGGCGATATCGTCCACGGTCGCGTAGGGGTGGGGGTAGCGGCCCTGATGGGGTGTGTGGGACTTCACGTACCAGGTGGAGCGGATCTGCACCGCCTGCGCCGGGCAGAAGTTGAGGCAGGCGTAGCACATGTAGCACTTGACCCTTTCCTGCCACACCGGCCGGCCGCCGCGGAGCGCGATCTTCCCTGCGGGCACACCCGCTCGCAGGTCCCGCAGCCCACGCACTTGTCGTCGGCGAAGAAGTACCGTCGGGCGTCCCTGTGTTCGAGGAGGCTCATCCCGAGCACGATCAGATGCTCCGCAAGGAACCGGAAGGGCTGGGGGAGCGAGATCCGGATCCCGGCAAAGTCGTCGTCCGCGTATCGCTCGCGCCCCTCGATGACCCTCTCGACCGCATCGAGCTTCTTCTGGATCGTCCGTTCGAGCGCCACGAGGTCCTCCGCGGTCGGAGGCGCGAAGCCCGCGATCTTGGGGTTACTGCTCGGCATGGGGACCAGGAACGAAGAATGGAGGTTCTTCCCCTGTCTCCGGAGGCGCTTGCGGATCTAGTGCGCTGCCCAGCTTGCGGAGCCGGCGTAGGTCACCACGACGAACAGGTACGGCGCGACGCCGAGGTCGGCCTTCTTCAGAAACCACCGGATCGTGATGGGGACCGTCATCCCGTGGAGCGGGAACACGAGCCCCACGACCTCTCCCTGGACGTGGATGCGATCTTGGCTCAGGAGGCGCGCGACTGCGATCAACTGGGCATCGGGCAGGCGCTGCCCGAGCTCCCGCGCGACGTGCAGGGTGTTCCCGGTGCCCGAGAAGTAGTAGATCGCCGTGCTCGGCATCCTCTTCCCACCTGGAAAGCCGCTTGTGGTTGACCCGCACTCCCCGTGCCTTGATCTCACGCTGAATCTTCCTGTACCCGTACGCCGGGTGCTCACACACCACCTCCAGCACCTGCTCCTTGAGCACCTTGTCCCGCGCC
>DSBZ01000097.1 GCA_011057175.1 Candidatus Acetothermia bacterium | reverse complement strand
GTGCGGGCATGACCGCGACCGCGCTTCGTGAACGCAGCGCCGGCTCGGCCGCGAGGCTCACCCGGGAACAAGAGGCCGAGCTCGCCCGGCGGGTTGAGATGGGCGACCGGGCCGCGCGCGAACAGCTCATCTTGGCCAACCAGGGCCTCATCGGCCATGTCCTCCGCACCGAGTTCTGCGGGTTCATTGACCTCTGGGACGACCTCTTCCAGGAGGGCCAGGTCGGCCTCATCAAGGCCGTGGACCGGTTCGACTGGCGCAAGGGCACCAAGTTCAGCTCCTACGCGGTGTGGTGGATCCGCCGGGAGATCCAGCTCTCCCTCGGCCGGTGGTGGGCGGGGGCGGCCCGGATCCCCGAGGGGCGGCTGAAGGAGCTGCGGGCGCTCAACCTGGCGATCCGCCGGCTTCAGGACCGCTTTGGCCGCTACCCGACCCCGGAGGAGGTCGCGGGTGAACTGGGGATCCCCGTCGACAGGGTCCACGACCTCCTGAACATGATGGTCGCCGGCCGGCGGCCGGTGTCGGTCGAGGCCCTGGTGGAGAGCGGCCGGAGGGTGATGAGCCTCGTCGCGGACGAAAGCCCGCTCCGGCCGGACGGGGATCCGGAGCCCCTCCTCGAGCACAAGCTGCGGCGGGTGATCGGGGCGGCGCTTACCGAGAAGCAGCGCGAGGTGATCTGCCTCCGCTACGGGCTGAGCCTCGCGGGCCAACCCCTCCCCCCGCGGACGCAGAAGGAGATCGCCCAGCAGCTCGACATCAGCCCTCAGGCGGTGTCGCGGATCGAGGAGCGCGCCCTGGCCCGGATCAGGGCCGAGATGGATCTCATCACGCAGTTCCTCCGCCGCGTGGAATGAGGTCCGGCGAGCCCCGGCGGAGGTGCTTCCTGGCTACCGCAGCCACGTCCCAGAGCGCGACTCACTTCCGTTGGCCCGGGCGGACGGTTCCGGGAAGTATCGTTCGTTGCGGGAGGGCCAACGCCGCGCGGTGGGCTCCCCGCTGGCTCGCGGGCCGCCGTTCGTCGTCGCCGTCGGGTCCCATCCTCTCACCCCGCGCGTGCGCCCTCCCCCTTGACGCGCGCTGGCGGGAGGGGTATACTGATTTTGCAAAAGCTTTTGCTAATCAACATGCGAGGCGACACGATTTTCTCAGTGCTACGGGAAGTTTGGACTTCCGACGGGGCAACGCGGCGGGAGATCGAGTCGTCGCTCCGCCTGTCGCGCCCCACGGTGGACAAAGCACTCACCGAGCTCATGGGACGGGGCCTCATCGGCCCGGTGGGCACTCGCTCGAACGGCGGGGGACGCCCGGCCACGGTGTTCCGTGTGAACGGGAGCGTCTGCTCGGTGGTGGGGATGGACCTCGAGCTTCCCCAGCTCAACTGCGTCCTGTCGGATCTGTGGGGGAACCCCCTTCACCGCCTCACCCTGACGATGCCGGACGGATCGGCTGACCCGATCGCGCTGCTGCGCGAGGCGGGGGAGAAGCTCGCCGGCTGGTTGGAGACCCTCCGCGTCCCCTGGTTGGAGGTTGGCGGAGTTGGGGTTGGCGTTCCTGCGTTCGTCACGGACGGGATGGCGAGCTTCGTGGGAGCGACGATGCCTCCCTGGCGGGGCGTTGTGGTCCGGGACGTGCTGGAGAGGGAGATCCCCTCGCGCGTGTATGTGCACCACGACACGCATCTGATGGCGCTCGCTGAAGCGCGGGCGCGGGAGTGGACGGACGGCACACTTCTCTACATTGCCCTCCGCCCAGGCCTGGCCGGGGATGTGCGGTTCGGGGCAAGCCTCCTCGTAGACGGGCGCGCCTACCGCGGCGCGCACGGCTACGGTGGCTCGCTGTACCGGGCGTTCGTCGCGGGAGAAGAGCTAGAGGGACGGGGGAGGGAAGAACGCCTGGACCTTCTCGTGGAGAAGGCTGTGGGGTTCCTCGTCCACGCCCTGACCCTGGCCGACCCCGAGCGCGTGATCTTCTATGCCGAGCTCCTGGGGGAGGACAGGGAGTGGTTCCTCGCTGCCTGCCGTCGCCGGCTCCGGGAGGCGCTCGCCGGGGAGTTCCCCGAGCAGTACACGCTGACCCTTGCCGTGGAGCGCGGCCCGACGGCCGCCCTCGGCGGAGCGATCGCGGTGGTGCACTACCTTCGCGACAACCCTGAATTCCTGTGGGAATGGGGAGGTGGTAACGGGAAGAACGTACCTACAGCGGTCAGCAATCGGATCAAGGATGAGCACAGGAGGTAAGAGATGATGAAGCGTGCACTGGTTGGTCTTCTGTTGGTCGGTCTGGTGGCAAGCCTTGCTTACGGTGAAGTGACGATCATGGTGCTGTGGAGCGGGGATGAGCTGGCGGCGTTCCAGCAGGTGGCGGACGCGTTCACGGCCAAGACGGGAATCGCCGTCCGCGTCGAGAGCGTGGGGCGTGACCTCCCCGCGATCCTCGCTACCCGCGTTGCTGCCGGAAACCCACCCGACCTCGCAGGGATGCCGAACCCCGGCCAGATGGCGGAGTTCGTCGCTCGGGGAGCGGTGGTTCCCCTCGATGGGATAGTTGACCTCGGGCAGTTCCCGAAGGCGTTCGTGGACCTGGCCACCGTGGGCGGGAACGTGTACGGGATCTTCATCTCGGCCGACCTGAAGTCCCTCGTGTGGTACAACCCCGATGCCCTGTACGCGGAGGGGCTGGCCCCGGCAGACTCGTGGAACGAGCTCATGTACATCACCGAGACCCTCGCCGCCCGAGGCAAGACGCCGTGGGCGGTGGGCCTGGAGTCGGGTGCGGCCTCGGGTTGGGCAGGGACGGACTGGATCGAGGACATCATGCTCCGCACCGCGGGCCCGGAGCTCTACGACCAGTGGGTGGCCCACGAGATCCCGTGGACCCACCCCGCGGTGAAACGGGCGTTCGAGCTCTTCGGATCCATCGTTCGCAATGAGGCCTACGTCTACGGGGGCACCACGGGCGTTTTGTCCATCAACTTCGGCGACTCGCCGGCGGTGCTGTGGGACCCCATTCCGGGGGCCTACCTCCACCGCCAGGCGACGTTCATCAAGAGCTTCATCGCCGGTGCGCATCCCGAGCTCGACCTCGACCGGGACGTGGCGTTCTTCGTGTTCCCGCCGATCGATCCGCAGTGGGGGACGCCGCTCCTCGGGGCAGGGGACCTCATCAGCGCGTTCCGCGACACGCCCGACGTCCGGGCGTTCCTCCAGTACCTCGCGGGCCCTGAGGCCCAAGAGATCTGGTGCGGGACGCTGGGGAAGCTCGCCACGAACGTGAACGTGGACGCGAGCGTCTACCCCGACCAGCTGACGGCCGCGGCGGCGGAGATCCTGAAGGGCGCCGAGATCTTCCGGTTCGACGCCTCGGATCTCATGCCGGCCGCGGTGGGATCGGGCGCGTTCTGGAAAGGCGTCCTTGACTACGTGTCTGGCGTCTCGCTGGACCGCGTGCTTGAGGACATCGAGGCCGCGGCGGAGGCCGCGTACGGGAAGTAGATCGGTGGTGTGACGTGCGCCGGGGCGGGGGGACCCCGCCCCGGCGTATACTCTTCAGGAGAGACCGTTATGTACAAGGGACGGGCTCACTGGTTTTACCTCGCCCCCGCCCTCCTGGTGCTGGGGGTGTTCCTCGTCTACCCGAGTGCGGAGACGATCCGGCTCAGCTTCTATGGACCCCGGTCCGAGGTGTTCGTGGGCGCGCAGAACTACATTCGGGCTTTCACATCCCGGCCGATGCTCACCGCGTTTCGGAACAACCTCCTGTGGATGGTCGTGTTCACGCTGTTCACGGTCGGGATGGGACTCCTCCTCGCGGTGCTCCTCGATCGCGTGCGGTACGAGGCGGTGATCAAGTCGATCATCTTCCTCCCAATGGCCATCTCCTACGTGGCGGCGGGGGTGATCTGGCGGTTCGTGTACGCGTTCCGCCCCGCCCACGCCCCCCAGATCGGTCTCCTCAATGCGATCATCGTTGCGATGGGCGGGCAGCCGGTGTGGCTCCTCATCCAGCGCCCGTGGATCAACAACCTCGCCCTCATCGCGGTCGGGGTCTGGGTGTGGACAGGGTACTGTATGGTCATCCTCTCCGCGGCGTACAAGGGCATCCCCAAGGAGATGCAGGAGGCGGCGCGGATCGACGGGGCCGCGGAGTGGCAGGTGTTTCGCTACGTGACGATCCCGTTCTTGAAGTCCACCCTGGCCGTGGTGACGACGACGATGATCGTGTTCGTGCTGAAGATGTTTGATATCGTGTATATCATGACCAACGGCGCCTACGATACCGATGTGATCGCAAACCGGATGTACAACGAGATGTTCCAGTTCCACAACTACGGGATGGCGAGCGCGATCGCGGTGATCCTGTTCCTGGCGATCGT
>DSBZ01000090.1 GCA_011057175.1 Candidatus Acetothermia bacterium | reverse complement strand
GGACGATGATCGGGGCCGTGTGAGGTCCCTCGACCTGGAGAGGCCGCAGATGTTGGCCTTCGGAGGCGCTGGATCGCATGGATGGCAGGGATACACTAGGGTTCCGCAGGAGGGCGGGAAGGGGGTGAGAGCGGGGGAACTGCGATCGGTGGCTCCTGGTCAGTGCTGGTGAAGGAAAGGAAAAGGAGGGAACGATGAAGCGCGCGCTGATGATCGCGGTGTTGGCAGCACTGGTTGCGGTCGGATTGGCCGAGGCCAAGACGACGGTGGAGTTCTGGCACGCCATGAGCGGGTCACGGCTGAAAGTCCTGGAGAAGATCGTCTCCGACTTCAACGCCGCGCACCCCGACATCGAGGTGCGTCCGGTGTTCACGGGGACATATGAGGAAACGCTCACCAAGTTCATCGCTGCCTACAGGGCTGGTACCGCTCCGAACTTCGTTCAAGTGTACGAGGTCGGTACACAAACCATGATCGACAGTGGAGCGATCATCCCCGTGTACCAGATCCCGGGGATGCTTGGCGAGACGTGGGACTGGGCACAGTACGTGCGGCCCATCGTGCTGTACTACTCCGTGGGGGACAACCTGTGGTCCTTCCCGTTCAACTCCTCGACCTCGATGCTCTACTACAACAAGGACCACTTCCGTCAGGCCGGGCTTGACCCGAACAAGCCCCCCACGACCTGGGATGAGATGTTCAGAGTGGGGCGAGAGCTGCTTCGGGCCGGCGTTGTCGCCAACGTCCTCTCGTTTGGATGGCCGGACTGGCAGTTTGAGCAGCAGCTGGCAGTCCACAACTACCTCTACGCCGACAACGGGAACGGCCGTGCAGGGTTGGCCAACGAGGTCACGTGGCCTGATCCGTTCAGCATCCGGGTGTTCACGACGTGGACGGAGCTGGCGCGCGAGGGGATCTTCCTGTACGGAGGGCCTGAGTACAATGCGAACTCCGCCTTCACAAGCGGCCAAATCTCTATGCTCTTGCAATCAACCTCGTCACTTGACGGCATCATGAGGACGGCGCAGTTCGAGGTTGGGACAACCTTCCTCCCGCGGTTCCCCGATGAGCCCCGCGGCAACTCGGTGGTTGGGGGAGGAAGCCTGTGGGTGCGGAAGGGGCAGTCGGTTGAGGAGCTGCGTGCGGTGTGGGAGTTCTTCAAGTACCTAAGCCAGACGGAGGTCGCCATTTACTGGCATAAGGGAACGGGGTACTTCCCGGCCACCAACGCCGCGCTGAAGCAGCTCATGGACGACGGATGGTTCGCGCAGAGCCCGAACCATCTCACCGCGTTCCTCCAGATCCTGTCGGGGCGGCAGGACACGGCGGCCTCGATTGGAGTGCGGTTGGGTCCGTTCGTGGAGATCCGTGACTACGTACGGGCGGCGCTTGAGAAGGCGGTGGCGGGCACTCTCTCGCCGGAGGCGGCCCTGGCTGAGGCAGCAGCCAAAGCCAACCGGGCCCTTCGCGAGTATCAGGAACTGGTTAAGTAGGAGCTAGAGGTGCCACTGGGGCAGCGGTAGCTGCCCCAGTGGCGTTCGTCGCAAGGAGAGCCCATGGAGGCAAAGTTCCCCGGCTACCGTCTGCTCCCCTATCTCCTCATCTTCCCATCGGTTGCGGTGATCGCCGTATTCTTGGTCGTTCCGTTCGTGCAGGCTGTCCATCAGTCGTTCTACCGGACTTCCCCGTTTGGGACCACCACGCGCTTTGTGGGATGGGACAACTACGCGCAGATCTTCTCGACGCCGGAGTACGTGCGGAGCCTGCTGACTACGCTCGGGTTCGCAGGGCTGGTGATCGTCGGAGGGTTGAGCGTTTCCCTGGGGATAGCGATCCTCGTCACCCGACGGATCCGGGGATTGGGGTTCTACCAGGTGGCGTTCATTTGGACGTATGCTTTGTCCCCTGCGGTGGCGGGGATGATCTGGGCCCTTCTGTTTGACCCTGCGGTGGGGCTGGGTACCTACGTGATCCAGCTCATCAGCGGATACCGCATCAACATGATGGTCCAGGGAACCGCAGCGCTCCTCATCGCTGCCACCGCAGCGGCATGGAACATGCTGGGGTACAACATCTGCTTCTTCATCGCTGGGTTGCAGAACGTGCCCAAGGAATTCGAGGAGGCGGCTCGAGTGGATGGGGCCGGGGTGTGGAAGACGTTCTGGCAGGTCACGTTTCCCATGATTTCCCCTACGACTGCGTTCCTGCTTTTCGTGAACATGGTCTACGCGTTCTTCCAGGTGTTTGGACTGATCGACGTGATGACTCAGGGCGGCCCGGGGGGAGCGACTGAGATCCTCGTCTACAAGCTCTACCGGGACGCCTTCATCCGCTTGCGGGGGAACTTCGCGTCGGCGCAGTCGGTGGTCCTGTTTGTCCTGGTGGCTGCAGCGGCCTTGTTCCAGTTGCGGGTCGCCACGCGGAAGGCGGTATACAGCCGATGAGCTTCCGTGTGCGCAGGAGAGTGCTATACAAGATAGGCATCCACACCACGTTGATCCTCACCCTCTTGGCAGTGGCGTTTCCCCTGTACTTCGCGCTGGTCATGGCGACTCTCAGCCATCAGGACGCCTACGCGTTCCCCCCGAAGCTGCTTCCCGGGAGGGAGTTCTGGACGAATGTAACTGAGGTCTGGCACCGTGTGAACCTCGGTCGGCTCATGCTGAACAGCACGGTGGTGGCCGTCGCGGTCACCGTGGGGAAGATTGTGCTCTCGATCCTAGCCGCGTTCGCGTTCACCCATTTCCGGTTCCGGGGACGGCTCCTCCTCTTCCCCCTCTCGATGATCACCCAGATGCTGCCCTTGCCGGTGCGCATCGTGCCTGCCTACGGCCTCATGGCGAGCTTCGGGTGGCTGAACACGTACTATGCCCTCATCATCCCCTATCTCGCTAGCACCACCGGGCTCCTGCTGTTCCGCCAGTTCTTCCTCACGGTGCCCGATGAGCTGCCGGACGCGGCTCGGGTCGATGGGGCGGGCCCGCTTCGCTACTTGGTGAGCGTGCTCCTCCCGCTGTCCAAGACGAACATCGCCGCGCTGTTCGTCATCGAGTTCGTGTACATGTGGAACGAGTACCTGTGGCCCCTCATTGTGACGACCGACCCCCACATGCGGGTTGCTCAGATCGGGCTCAAGATGATGATCACGAGCGAGCGAACGGCGGCTGAGTGGAACATCATCATGGCGGGGGCGGTGCTCATCATGCTCCCGCCGTTGGTGGTCCTCGTCGCCATGCGGCGGCAGTTCGCCCAAGGGATCGCCATGCAGAGCACGAAGTAGGTGCGGGATGGGCTTTCTTCGGTTGACGCTTGCGCAAACGACCGGATGGGGGGCGACCGGGCGCCCGGTTGCCCTCGCCGGGGCGCTTCTCGCCGCAGCGATCTGGGGCTCGTCGTTCGTGGGGGTCAAGGCCGCCCTCGACCACACTGGCCCCCTCACCGTGGCCGGCCTCCGCTACTTCCTGGCGTTCCTCCTCTTCGTCCCGCTTCTTTGGCGCAGACCGCCCGCCCTTCCCGCGGGGGCGTGGCCGCGGCTGGCCCTGATCGGGATCGCCCAGTACACCGTGGGCAACGCGGCCCTGTTCTGGTCGCTGGGCAGACTCTCCGCCACCGCGGGGAGCTTGAGCCTTTCCCTCGTCCCGATCGTCGTCCTCCTCCTCGAGATCGCCTGGTTGGGGGCGCGCCCGGGTGGGGTGGCCCTCCTTGGGGTCGCCCTCAGCGTGGGGGGAGCGTCCTCTTCTTCCTCCCCACGCTCGAGGTGGGCGATGCGACGGCGCTGGGGGCCCTGGCGGTGGCGATCCTCGCGTTCGCGGTCCTCCCGGTGGTGGGAAGGGAGCTCGCTCGGGACCAGTCCGTGGGGACGATCCCCCTCACCGCGATCCCGCTCGGGATCGGGGGCGGGGTCCTCCTGGTGATGGCCCTCGGTTGGGAAGGCCTGCCCCGGCTGCCCCTCCCCGCGTGGGGGATCGTGGGCGGGCTTGCCCTCGTGAACACGGCGCTTGCCTACCTGGTCTACAACCACGCCCTGCGCTCCCTTACCGCGACCGAGGCCAACGTGATCCTCAACCTGAGCCCCTTGGGCACCGCGCTCCTCGCCTGGGTGACCCTCGGGGAGACGCTCTCCCCGCTCAGGATCGTGGCCCTGGCGACCGTCCTCCTCGGGGCGGGGCTGGTCCAGGTGCGACGGGGTGGGGTGGTGCGCTGATGGCGATCTCCGGTTACCTCGTCGACCTCGACGGGACGGTGTACGTGGGGGAGCGGCTCCTGCCTGGCGCCGCCCGGGCGATCGCCGCGCTGCGGACCCGCGGACGGAAGCTCCTGTTCGTGTCGAACAAGCCCCTCTGCTCGCGCCGCGACTACGCCCAGAAGCTCACCCGCCTCGGGATCCCCACCGCGGAG
>DSBZ01000241.1 GCA_011057175.1 Candidatus Acetothermia bacterium | reverse complement strand
GAAGATGCTGTGCAGATAACGATCCGCGGCGACATGGTCGATGTGGAGCTGCGCATCGCGGTCGTGCTCGGGTATTCGGTGCACAGCGTCGCGCGCGCCATCCAACGGCGGGTGCGGGAGGAACTGGAAGCGGTGGTGGGGGCCACGGTGGGACGGGTGGATGTCGACGTCCGCCAGGTGATCCCCCCTGAGGAGGTCCTGATGCTCGACGAGAGGGGAGAAGATGCCGAAGGATGAGGAGCTGATCGGAGCCACCCCGGAGGATGGGAAGATCTCCATCTCCCGGGATGTCATCGCCACGATCGCTGGCCTTGCCGCGACCGAGGTGGCCGGGGTCGCCCCTCCCAAGGGGGGGACGATGCCCCGCGGGGAGGCAGCGCGCCGGTTGGTCGAGGTCGAGCTCTCCGAGGACCGCGTGAAGCTTGCCCTCAAGGTGGGTGTGGTGTATGGCCACGCCGTGCAAGAGGTGGCACAGAGCCTCCAGACGAAGATCAAGGCCGAGGTGGAGAAGATGACCGCTCTCTCCGTGGATGAGGTGAACGTGGAAGTGGTGCGGGTGGTGTTCCCAGCGGAGGGACGGCAACGGGAAACGCAGCCGTGAGCGGCTACCTGTTCGCGGTCGGCGCCTTCCTTCTCCTCCTCGCCGCGGCGGCGATGGTCGCGGCGCTGGTGTGGGGCCAACCGGAGGTGGCGATCCCGGGGATCGCGTCGTTCCCAGAGATCGTGCTCCGCATCCTCCTCGGGATCTGGGCCGCTGTCCTCGTCTGGGCAGCGGCCGTGTTCGCGCGGATCTCCCGGAGCCGCCTTGTGGTGCGGCGCGCCCTGCAGAAGCCGGGGCCAAGGGGGATGATCCTCATCACCGCGGAGACGGTGCGCGAGATGGCGGGGCTCCTCCTCCGGGAAGAGCTTGGCCTTCACCGGTTCCGGGTCCGCGTTCGGCCGAAGGAGGGAGGACTGGCCCTCCACGTGGCGCTCCACCTCCCCCCCGGCGAGGAGGTCCCGGCTCTGGCCGAGCGCCTGCAGGGTTTGCTCGCTCAGGAGATCTCGGTGAAGACCGGACTCGACGTCCCCGAGGTGCAGATCGCCGTGCTGGGTACGGCGCGGCCCAGCCGCTCCTAGCGTGCGGCGGCGGGCTCGGGAGGCGGTTCTTCGTTCCCTGTACCGTCACGAGTACCTCCCCGCGCTGCGCGATGATCCCCTCGGCGACGCCCTGGACGAGGAGGAAGGGGCATTCGCTCGTCTCCTCCTCGCCGGCGTGCACGAGCACCGGGGAGAGATCGACCGGATCATCGACCGCCGGGCGTTGGGGTGGGGGTTGGACCGGCTCCCGCTGGTGGACCGCAATATCCTGCGACTCGCCCTGTACGAACTCCTCTATACCGCGACCCCTCCCGAAGCGGTCATCAACGAGGCCGTGGAGCTGGCCAAGGCCTACGGGACGGAGCAAGCCCCGGCTGTGATCAACGGAATCCTCGATCGGGTGTGGAAGGGACGGGATGCCGATGGATCGCTGGGCTGATCTTCACCTCCACACGCGGTGGTCGGACGGGACCCTCGATGTGGCGGGGACGGTGCGGCGGGCGCGGGAAGCCGGGCTCGCGGCGATCGCGATCACCGACCACGACCTGATCGGCCCCGATCTCGTCTCCCCGGTGGCCGAGATCGAGGGGATGGACGTGATCTGCGGGGTCGAGCTCAAGGCCGACATCGGGGGGGAGCGGGGGGAGATCCTGGGCTACTTCCTGTCCCCGCGCCATCCTGCTCTTGGGGAGCTGTTTCGGTGGATGGCCGAGGCGCGCCAGCGGCGGATGGGGGCGATGGTCCAGCGCTGTCGGGAGGTGCTGGGAGAACCGATCACGCTCTCGGAGGTGGTGGCCGATGCGGCCGGATCGGTGGGCCGTCCCCACCTGGCCACCGTTCTCGTCCGACGCGGCTTCGCCCGCGACTACGAGGACGCGTTTCAGCGCTACTTGACCCGCGGCGCGCCGTGCTACGTGCCCCTCCCCCGCCCCCCGAGCTGCCAAGTCATCGCTGCGATCCGCGCCGCGGGCGGGGTGGCATCGCTCGCTCACCCGTGCTTCCTCCCCTTTCCCGACTGGGAGGCGGTCCTCCGCCAGCTGGCGGGGGAGGGTCTGGCCGCGGTCGAAGTCCACTACCCCTATGCGAGCTCGCGCCAACCCCTCCACACGGACCCCCGCGAGATGGAGGCGCTCGCCGCCAGGCTGGGCCTCTTGCCCTCAGGCGGATCAGATGACCATGGGCCGGGGTCGGTGAAGGATACCCTGGGCTCGGTGCGTGTCCCTTACTCGCCCGTGGTGGAGGAGCTCCGCGCGCTCTCCTCCTCCGTCAGGTGATGCAGGGCGGCGAGGGCGACCTCAAGCTGGTCGTCGGTCGGCTCCCGCGTCGTGAACCGCTGGAGGAGGAGGCCCGGGACGAGGAACGGCCGGAGCCACCACGCCCGCGGGTGCCGCGACCCGAACCGGAGGAGCTCGTAGGTGAAGCCGGCCACGACGGGGAGGAGGAGGAGCCTCCCCCCGAGGCGGATCCACACGTTGGAGGTGGGGATCAGGGAGAACACGAGGATTGCCACCACGAGGAACAAGAGCAAGAAGCTGGTCCCGCAGCGCGCATGGACGGGGCTCTTCCCGCGCGCAGCGGACACGGACGCCCGCCCTTCCTCGTGGGCGTGGACGACCTTGTGCTCCGCCCCATGATACTGGAACACGCGCCGGATGTCGGAGACGAGGGAGATCCCCGCGAGGTAGGCGAGGAAGAACAGCACGCGGATCCCACCTTCAACGAGGCTGAACAGGACACGGTCTCCGATCCCGGTGAGGCCAGTGAGGAAGGCAGGGAGGAGCATGAATCCCCCCACGCTGAACACCGCCACGAGCAGGACCGTGACTGGGAGCTCCCACCGTGGCGCTGGCGTCTCCTCGGGATAGGCGAGTTCGCCAGATCGCCTCAAGGCGGCCCAGCCGAGGGCCAGCATCTGCACGAGCTTGATCGGGCCCCGCACGAACGGGATCGCCTCCAGGCGCGGGGCAGGGAACCTGGCAGGAACGGTTTCCACCGCGATCTCCCCCGCGGGGGTGCGTACGGCCATCACCACCCGCTGGCCATCCTGGAGCATCACCCCTTCGATGACCGCTTGCCCCCCGATCGGCATTACGGGCGCTTCTTGGCCTTGCGCGCAGGTTCCTTCTCGTCAGGCGCCTTCTTCGACGCCTCCTGCCAGTTCCCGTACTTGCGGGCGAACCGCTCCACCCGCCCCTCGGCATCCACGAGGCGCGTCTCGCCGGTGAAGAAGGGGTGACACTGGGAGCACACGTCGACCCGAAGCTCTTTCTTGGTGGACAAGGTCTCGAACGTGGCCCCGCAGCTGCAATGGATGACAGCCGGATGGAGTTCGGGATGGATTCCCTGTTTCATCACATCACCGCTTGGAGTACTGCTCTTTCTTCCGCGCCTTGCGGTGGCCGTACTTCTTGCGCTCGACGGCGCGGGAGTCGCGGGTGAGGAGCCCGACGTCCCTCAAAGGTTTCTTGAACTCGGGGGTCATCTCGACGAGGGCCCGGGCGATCCCGAGGCGGACGGCCTCCAGCTGCCCGGTGGGGCCCCCGCCCTCGACGCGGGCATGCACCGTGTACCGCCCGATCGTGCCCGTGGCGTAGAACGGGGTGAGGAGGTGCCGGTTGAGGTGCTCCGTGCCGAACGCGAACGCCGAGAAGTAGTCTTCGGCGGGGCGGCCGTTCACGGTGATCCGGCCGTCGCCCTCCTTGACGTACACCCGAGCCACGGCCTCCTTCCGCCTTCCCACACCGTGGACGGCGAGGGCGCGAGGGGAGGCACGGCGCGTCTCTTCTGCTACTTGCTCCAAGGGAATCTCCACCTCCTAAAGCGTCACGGAGAAGTCCACCAGGAATGCTATCCCCGCGGGGGAAGGCCGTCAACCGGTCGCGCCGAGCTCAGCCCGCAGCTCCTCCAGGGTCGACGCGCCAAAGTAGGCGAGCAGAGCCGAGGTCACGGTGAGGAGCTTCGTGGGCCCCTGGTCCCGTGCCTCCACGAACCCGCGGGCGACCAGTTCCCTGATGTGGCCGTAGGCCCGCTGCCCCCGGATCCTCACCACCTCCGACTGGAGCACCGGGGCATGGTAGGCGATCACGGCCAGGGTGCGCAGGGTCTGCTCGGGGATGTCCTGGTGGGGGGCCAACGGCCGGACGGCGGCGGCGAGCTCCCCCTTCACCCACAGCACGTACCCGCCGCCCTCTTGGACGAGCTCCACCCCCCGATCGGGGGCGGCACACTCATCGGCCAGCGCTTGGATCAGCCGGCCCACCGCCTCCTCGGAGAGGCCGAGCGTCTTCGCCAGCTGGGCCAACGCAAGGGGGCGATCCGCCACGAACAG
>DSBZ01000261.1 GCA_011057175.1 Candidatus Acetothermia bacterium | reverse complement strand
GAGGAGCCGCTCCGCCTCGAAGTACAGGGCCTGTCGCTCTTCCGGATCCGCGAGCCGGCCACCAAGCGTCGTCAGCCGATCGAACTCGGCCACGGCCGCCCCCACCTGCGGATCGTCCGGGCTGATCCGCGGACGGTTGCTCCCGTAGGTCGGATTGAACACCTCGTGGACCCAGTTGTTCTGGTCGGGGTAGTCCTGACACCAGCCGAGCCGGTACACGTTGGGCATGTTCTCAACCGGGGTCTCCTTGGAGATCGTCTGCAGGTAGACACGCCACTCCTGGGTCTCGATCGTGAACTTGGCCTTGGGGAAGGCGCTCGCCCACATCGCTTGGATCGCCTGGGCAATCCTGGCGTGGCCCTCGGACACGTTGTGCATGAGGACGATCTCCAGCCCCTCCCCGGCCGGGTAGCCCGCGGCCGCCATCAGGGTCTGGGCTTCGGTGAGCGCCTTGTCGTAGCCCCAGCCGCCGAGGCTCTCGGGGAGCGCCCAGGGGGCAATCCGCGGGTCGAGGGCAGCATTGCCGAAGATCGTTCCACCAGCGAACGTGTTAGCGGGAATCTGGTTCCCCTTCGTCACCTGGTCGATCAAGGTCTGGCGGTCGATCGTCATCGAGAGGGCCTTCCGCACCCGCACGTCGTTCGTCGGCGCCTTGGTGGTGATGAACCCGTAGTAGTACGTGCACGGGTACGGCCGGATCGTGAGCTCCTTCGAGAGAACAGGGTCTGCCTTCACGCGGTCCATCTCCGGGAGCGGAACCCCCGCCGTATCGAGCTCGTTATTGAGGTACATCGCGAACTCCGTCGAGGCCTCCACGATCATCACGCAGTGCACCTCGTCGATGTTCCCGCCGCCCCAGAGCTCAGCGGGAAGGTACGGGTTGCGCACGAAGACCATGCTGTCGTTGTGGATCCACGACTTCATCGCGTAGGACCCGTTGGTGACGATGTTCTCCGGCTCAGTCCATGCGTCGCCGTGGGCATCAATGGCCCACTTCGGCTGCGGCCGGGCGACCCACATCGAGGCGATCTGCCCGAAGTAACCTGCCGGGGCGATCAGCTTGAACTGAACCGTCCACATATCGAGGGCCCTCACCCCAACCGCATCCATGAGGGCCGGGAAGTCCGGGCTCTCCGGATCGGCCGTGTTCGCCTCGAACGCCCCCTCGATGATGTACAGTACGTAGGAGTAGTCGGAAGCGGTCCTCGGATCGATCGTCCGCTTCACCCCGTACTCGACATCGTAGGCGGTGACCACACGCTTGTTGCCACACTCATCCAGGTCATAGACCACCTCGCCCGCCGCGGCATCGTACTTCACCCACGGGACACAGTGCCTCAGGTAGTACGTCCACGTGAGCCCGTCCTCCGACACTTCCCAGGCCGTGGCGAGCTCAGGGACCGGGGCCATCGTCTCCTCATCGAGATCGACGAGGCCGAGGAACATCTGTTCGACGATCTCGACCGAGGTCGTATCCGTGCTGAGCGCCGGGTCCGCCGTCGGCGGTTCCGTCCCAAGGTTCCGGTCCAGGATCACTTGCCCAAGAACGGGCCATGCCATGAGACCAACAAGAAGCACTACTGCGAGCCTATTCAACCGCATCATGCACCTCCCCTATCTTCACCCCAAGATCCCAACCACACCTTCTCTCTCCGTCTGCAGTCACCTCCGCCTCGGCTCACCACCTCCTCCCTGGCATGCTTCGCGTGGGGGACGCCAAACACCGTACACCTATTCTACGTCCCCCTCAGCCTGGGGTCAAATGCATCGCGAAGCCCGTCCCCCAGGAAGTTGAAGGCGAGCGTTGTTGCCGCCAAGGCCGCGCCTGGAATCAGGGGCTCCCAGGGAAAGGTACGGATGCCCTGGTAGGTCTCGGAGATCATCAGCCCCCAGCTCGGCGTGGGCGGGGTTACGCCGAGCCCAATGAAGCTCAAGAATGCCTCGGTGAGGATGTAGGCCGGGATGGTGAGGGTCTCGGAGACGATGCACGGTCCGATGATGTTCGGGAGCACGTGGCGGAAAACGATCCGCAGGTTTCCCGCCCCCAGGGCCCGCGCGGATTCGATGTACTCCTTCTGCTTGACCGAGAGCGTCTGTCCCCGGGCCAGGCGCGCCATTCCAATCCAGTTGAGGACGCCCAGCGCCACGAACAGGAAGAACATCCCTCCCAGTGCCTTGTCGATGTTGACCATGACCCCCACAAGCCCGGTCGCCCCCTTGCGGCTGACAGCCTTGAAGTAGGCCTGGAGGAGAATGACGAAGATGAGAAGAGGAAACCCATATAGGAAATCAACGAACCTCATCATCGCGTTGTCCACCCTTGGCGGAGCGAAACCGGAGATCACCCCGTAGGTGAGTCCGATCACGAGGCTCACCGTGGCGGCAACCACGGCCACGGACAGGGAGACCCGGCTCCCATAAAGGGTCCGGCTGAGGATGTCACGCCCAAGGTAGTCCGTCCCCAGGAGATAGCCCGGTGTTCCAGGCGGAAGGTCTCGCTCGAAAAAGCTCACCTCGGCAAAGTGCTTCGGGGCGATCAGGGGCTTCGCCTCCCAGCCGAAGATGGCAGCAGGGATCGTCGTATCCACGAACATGGCGACGACGATGAGGATGAGGATGAACACCCCCCCGATCGTGGCCGCGCGGTGTTTGAGTAGCCGCCGAAACGCGTCCTGAAGAGGGCTTCGGCCCTCGGCTCTCCTGGTTTCAGCCGTCCTGCGTCTCAATGCCCTCATCAGTCGTACCGAATGCGAGGATCGAGCCACGCGTAGCTCACGTCCACAAGGATGTTGGCAGCAACAAGGAGCACCGAATAGACGAGGACAGATCCCATGATCATCGGGTAGTCACGGTTGGTGATGGCCGTTACAAAGTACTTCCCCATCCCGGCAATTCCGAAGATTTGCTCGACGACCAGGCTTCCCGTCACGATGCCAGCGAACATCGGACCGAGTACGGTCGCCACCGGGATCAGGCTGTTCCGGAGTCCGTGGACGATGACCGTCCGCCGCGCAGGCAGGCCCTTGGCATAGGCCGTCTTGATATAGTCCTCACGGATGACCTGGAGGAGGCTCGCCCGGGTGAGACGGGCAATGGAGGCTGAGTAGGCCAGCCCGAGGGTGATCGCAGGAAGGATCGCATGGAGCCAGAACTTCCCTGAGAAGAGGTTCGGGAAGAAACCAAGGTAGAGCTGCGTATAGTCCGTCCCCCAGCGGGCTGCAGGCAGCCAGCCGAGGATCAGGGCGAACACCCACATCAACAGCGGGCCCGTGACCATGGTGGGCATCGATACCCCCAGGATCGCCACGAACGTAGCACTGTAGTCGATGATCGAGTTTTGCTTCACGGCGGCGATCGTCCCAAGAGGGATCCCAATAAAGAGAGCGAAGAGAAGGGCAAGCATTCCGAGCTGGAACGAGATCGGAAACGTCCGCTTGAGGACATCGTTTACGGTCTGAGACCGCGACGCGTACGAAGGGCCAAAGTCGAACCGAAAGGCATCCCAGATCCACCGTCCGAGTTGCACATGCAGCGGGAGATCCAGTCCATACTTTCGCTCCAGGTTCTTGCGGACTGACTCCGGCAGCTGCTTCTCACCTGCGAAATCGAACGGCCCCCCGGGGATTGCGCGGGCGAGGAAGAACGTGACGATTGTGATCGCCAGAAGTACTGGGATCGCCCACAACAGCCGCCGCACGAGGTACTGGATCATCGGGGCTCGGGGTTATACCTCCTGCTTGGGGCCCTGTCAAGCATTGCCTACCCCCGGGGCGTTTCGCGAACCTGGTTGCCGAGTTGGCACCTCGCCTCGTATTCTCAGGAGCGAGGGGAGGGATACGTGGCGATCCTGATCGGTGCGAGCACTCAGGTCCTCGTCCAGGGCATCACGGGGAGCGAGGGAGCGTTCCACACCCGGCAGATGGTGGCGTACGGGACGAAGGTCGTGGCCGGGGTCACCCCGGGCAAGGGGGGGACGGATCTCGACGGGATCCCGGTCTACGACTCAGTCGCCGAGGCGGCGGAGGCCCATCGTCTGGATGCCTCGGTCCTGTTCGTTCCGGCGGCGTTCGCCCCCGACGCCCTGCTCGAAGCGGCCGCGGCGGGAATCCCCCTCCTCGTGTGCATCACGGAGGGGATCCCCCTCCACGCGATGCTCCGCACCTACCACCTCCTGCGGGCCTACCCCGTTCGCTTGATCGGTCCCAACTGCCCGGGGGTGATCTCACCCGGGCAGGCGAAGGCGGGGGTCATCCCCCCCGCCGCGTTCACCCCCGGGCCGGTGGGGGTCCTCTCCCGCTCCGGTACCCTCACCTACGAGATCGCCCACCACCTGTCGCAGGCGGGGATCGGTCAATCGACGGTGGTAGGCATCGGAGGGGACCCCATCATCGGGAGCTCGTTCGTAGACCTCCTCCCCTTGTTCGAGGATGACCGCGAGACGGAGGCGGTCGTGCTTGTGG
>DSBZ01000224.1 GCA_011057175.1 Candidatus Acetothermia bacterium | reverse complement strand
CGCCCGACCCACCGCACAGCACAAAGGGCGTCCCCGCCGTTCCCGCCCTTCCCGCACACGGCGAGGACGCGCTTGCCGACAACGGTCTGCTCCCAGGTGCGGATCGCCTCCGCGGCCCCCCGACCGGCGGACTCCATGAGGAGGAGCGGGGATACCCCCCGCTCCGCGGCCCGCTCGTCGAGGGCCCGCACCGCTTCGCCCGAAAGTACCTTCAACACGGGACGGATTCTAGGCCCGCCTCTGCTTCATGCCAAACGGCGATGACCTCGTCCGCCACGTCGCAGGGGGGGCGGCCGGTGACGTCCAGCCATCGTACGCCCGGTTCGGAACGGAAGAACGCGAGCTGGCGCCGCGCGTAGGCCTTCGTGTTGCGGACGATCTTCCGCTCGGCCTCGCTCCGGCCGTGCTCCCCCCGGAAGTGGGCGAAGAGCTCCCGGTACCCGATCGTGCGCGCGGCCGGCGCGTCAGGAGGGACGCCCTTCTCCCACAGCCGCCGCGCCTCCTCCCAGAGCCCCGCGGCGAGCATCCGCGCGACGCGGGCCTCGATCCGGCGGTGGAGCTCGTCCCGGTGGAGCGCGATCCCCACCTTGACGAGGGGAAACGGGAACGGGCTCTCCCTTCCCCACGCCGCGGAGAGGGGGTGGCCGGTGAGGCGGGCGACCTCGATGGCGCGGGTGAGCCGCACCCGATCCGCGGGGTGGATCCGTGCTGCGGAGACGGGGTCGACCCGCGCGAGCTCTTCCTGCAGTTCGGCGAGCGAGCAGCGGGCGAGCTCGGCGCGGAGGTGGGGGTCAGCCGCTGGCCCGGGGAACAACCCGCGGGTGAGCGCGCGAATGTACAGCGTGCTCCCGCCCGCGATGATCGCCCCCTTCCCTCGGGCGTGGATCTCGGCGACGATCCGTTCGCAGTCGGCGCGAAACGCAGCGGCATCGTACCGCTCCCTGGGATCGAGGACGCCGATCAGGTGGTGGGGCACCCGCTCCAGGGCCTGGGGGGGAGGGCGGTCCGTCCCGATCTCCAGGCCGCGGTAGACGGCCCGGGCGTCGGCGGAGACGATCTCCGCCCCCGCCCGCTCCGCAACCTCCACCGCGATCGCGGACTTGCCGGCCGCGGTGGGCCCTAGGAGGAGGAGGACGCTCACCATGAACACCGCTCCCACCTCCCCGCCGCGGAGGCCGTGAGGAGGGATGACCTGATCTCAGGCCCCCTCGGAGAGGAGGAGCTCGCGCAGGGAGCGCAAGGACCGGTGCCGCGCCGGGTACTTGAGCTTCTCCAGCGCCTTCAGCTCGAGCTGGCGCACCCGTTCCCGGGTGATCTCGAACTGGCTCGCCACCTCCTTGAGGGTCCGGGGGTGGCCGTCGAGGAGGCCGTACCGCAGCTCGAGGATCTCCCGCTCCCGCGGATCGAGCTCGGCGAGCGCCTCGCGCAGCTCGTCCCGCAGCCGGGCCCGCACGGCCTCCCGGGCCGGAGACTGGGCAGTATCGTCGGCGATGAAGTCCCCCAACGTATCATCGTCCTCGTCGGACAATGGGCGCTCGAGCGAGGTCGTGAACGCAGCGGCCTGCTCGATCTTCTTCACCCGGTCCACGCTCGTCCCGAGGAGCTCGGCGAGCTGCTCGTAGGTCGGGGGAGCCCCGTGCTCGCGGATGTACTCCCGCCGCAGGCGACCTAGCTCCTGGACCGCCTCCATCGTGTGCACCGGGACGCGGATCGTGCGGGCCTGATCCCCGATGGCGCGCGTGATCGCCTGGCGGATCCACCATGTGGCGTAGGTCGAGAACTTGTACCCCTTGCGCCAGTCGAACTTCTCGACCGCCCGCATGAGCCCGATGTTCCCCTCCTGGATGAGGTCGAGGAGCGAGAGCCCCCTGTGCATGTAGCGCTTGGCGATCGACACCACGAGGCGCAGGTTGGACACCGCGAGGCGCTCCCGTGCGGCGTCGCCCTCCTGAAGGATGTGCTCGAGCTCCTCCCTCTTCTTCGGATCCTCCACCCCGCGGGCCAGCTCCTCGAGCGCGGCGGTCCCCGCTTCCACCTTCTGGGCGAGCTGGACCTCCTCCTCCCGGGTGAGGAGGGGGACGCGGCCGATCTCGCGGAGGTAGGTGCGTACGGGATCGCGGCCCCGCTCGGCCGGCTCCTCGTCGCGCTCCGCGTCCGCCAGCTCGGCGATGAGGGGGATGAGGTCCGAGAGCTCCTCGTCCTTCGCCGTCCCGGGCTCGCGCGCCTCGGGGGGGACGATCTCGATGTCCTCGGGCATGCTCACCTCCTCTTCAGAAGAGGATCCTGCTTCTTGAGGGCGTGGTGTCGGGCGAAGAGGCGCCGCGCCTCCTCGACGTCGCCCCGGGCCTCCGCCTCCCGGGCCCGCTTCTCGATCTCGGCCAACGTGCGCCTCAGCCTCAGCCCGAGGAACTTGGTCACGACATCCTCGATCGCTTGACCCTCGTCAGGGGCGTGATGATCGAGCAGGGCGAGCCGCGTCATCATGGAAAGCTGATCCGGCGTGAGCTCGGTGGCGAGCTCATCCGTCGTAGGCCCCCTCCCCCCGTGCCGGAGCTCCACCCACTTGGCCACGATGGGGCGATATTCGGGGCGGAAGTCCGCCACGTCAAGGTCCTCCAGCGCACGGCCGGGCAGCTTCCCTTCAACCAAGAAGTGGAGGAAGAGCTCCTCCGGCCCGATCCGTTCACGATCTTCGTTGGGGAGCGTCCAGTGGAACTCCTCGTGGAGGTAGCGCCAGACCTCCTCCTCGCGCAGGGAGAGGAGCCTAGCGAGCTCCCGGGCGAGCTCGTGCTGGAGGGGGATGCTCCTGAGCTCGGGCCAGAACGCCTTCGCTTCCGCGAGGGCCTGCTCCTGGCCCTCCGCCGTGGCCACGTCGTGGCGGCGGGCAAGGGATTCGATGAGGAAGCGGTGGAACGGAAGCGCGGCGTCGAGCACCCCTTTCGCGGCTGCCGCCCCGTGCTTGCGGACGAGGGAGTCTGGGTCCTCACCCGGCGGGAGCACCGCCACCTCCACCTTGAGCCCCGCCCCGCGGAGGATGACGAGCCCGCGGAGGGTTGATGCCTCTCCCGCCACATCCCGGTCATAGGCGATGACGACCCGATCCGTGTGCCGGGCGATGAGGCGGGCCTGGGCCTCGGTGAGGGCGGTGCCCATCGAACTGACCGTCTCCCCGATCCCTGCTGCCTGAAAGCTGATCACGTCCGTGTACCCCTCGACGAGCACCGCCCGACCGCTTGAGCGGATCGCCTCTCGGGCGAGGTCGAGGCCGTAGAGGACCGTTCCCTTCGTGAAGAGCGGGGTGTTGGGGATGTTCACATACTTGGGGTCACCAGCGAAGCTGCGCCCGGCGAAAGCGATGGGGCGGCCTTGGTCATCGCCGATCGTGAACATGACCCGGTCCCGAAACCGGTCGTAGTATCCCTTCTCCCCGGATACCACCAGCCCCAGGCTGTGCAGCGTGTCCATCCCCAGCCGGCCGAGGGCGCAGAGGAGGCCGTCCCAGCCCGCGGGAGCATAGCCAAGCTTGTACCTCGTCCACAGTCCCTCGCCGATCCCTCGCCCGAGGAGGTAGTCGCGTGCCTTCTTCCCGGAGGGCTTGCGCAGCTCGGAGGCGAAGTAATGAACGGCCTGTTCGTTCGCCTGGAGGAGCTTCCCCTTCCCCTCCCCCACGCGGACCTCGATCCCCAGTTCCCGGGCCAACCGGGCCAGTGCCTCCGGGAACGAGAGCCGCTCGATCTTCATCAGGAACCCAATCGCATCGCCACCGGCGTGGCAGCCGAAGCAGTGCCAGAGCCCCTTGTCTGGGGAGACGACGAGCGAAGGGGTATCGTCGGGGTGGAACGGGCACCGCCCCTTGAACCGCTGCCCGGACGGCTTCAGCGCGATGTAACGCCCGATGAGCTCGACGATGTCGACCCGTGACTTGATCTCCTCGAGCTCAGGGCCGGGCATCGCCAAGCTCCCTCAGGTACGGGTTCTGCTCGCGCTCACGTCCCATGTGGGTGGCCGGGCCGTGACCGGGCAGGATCCGCCACGCATCATCCAGGGCCAGGAGGCGACGGAGGGAACGGACGAGGGCATCCCACGATCCGCCGGGGAGATCGGACCGCCCCACGGACCGGGCGAACAGGACATCGCCCACCGCCGCCACTTTCCCCTTCTCCCATAGGTAGGCGACCGACCCTGGGGAGTGGCCGGGGAGGTGCCACACGAAAAGCTCCTCCCGCCCCAGGGGTAGGCGATCTCCATCGGCGAGGGGCTGGGCGAGGGGGGGAGGCTGCCGGCCCATCGTCCAGAACGTGCTCTTCTCGTCGGGATGGTAGAGGATGGGGGCGCCCGTGCGGACATGGAGCGCCTCCGCACCATCGGCGTGATCGAAGTGCCCGTGAGTGAGGAGGATGTAGCGCAGGGCGTGATCCGCCCACGCTTCGGCGAGGAGCGGAACGGCCTCGCCGGGGTCAATGAT
>DSBZ01000195.1 GCA_011057175.1 Candidatus Acetothermia bacterium | reverse complement strand
GGGGAGGAGGTGTTCGCGGGCGAGATCGCATCCCTCAAACGGTTCGCCGACGACGTGCGGGAGGTGCTGGCAGGGCGGGAGTGCGGCATCCGGATCCGCGACTGGAACGATGTTCGTCCCGGGGACACGCTCGAGATCTACACCGTCGAGGAGCTCCCCATCTAGGGCGATGCCTGTGGGCATCCTGCAGGTGCGGCTGAGGCTCCCCGGCACGAGGACCCTGAAGGAGAAGCGGTCGGTGGTGGCCGCGGTCCTCGCTCGGGCGAGGCGGGAGTTCAACGTGTCGGCAGCGGAGCTGGATGGCTTGGACGATCCCAAGAGCGCGGTCCTCGGATTCGCTAACCTCTCCAACGCCCGGGGGCATACCGATGAGGTGTTGATGAGCCTCCTCGACGCGCTCGACGGGAACCGAGACTACTACGTCGAGGGGCACGACCTCTCCATCCTGTGATGTCCCGTCATCGCCGCTGTCGCCTCGGCTCCACCATCGCCCGCGAGGTGGCGGAGATCCTCGAGTTCGAGGTCAAGGATCCCGCCCTCCGCGTCGCCCTGCCCACCGTGATGGGGGCGAGGTTGTCCCCCGATGGGGAGGAAGCGGTGGTGGCCGTGGCCCTGCAGGGGGTGCCCGCGGAGCGAGAGAAGGCCCGCGCGGCCCTGGCCCATGACCGGGCGTTCATCCGCGCCCGGCTCGCCCGGCGCCTCTCCGTGCGTCGGGTGCCCAGGCTCACGTTCATCCTCGCGAGTCCCCTCGGTCTCCCCCTTCCGCCGCGCCAGCGAGATGGCTGACGTTCGCTTGCCAGTGCTCCCCCTCGCGTCGGGCCTCCACGGCGCAGTGGAGGATCTGGCGCGCCCGGTTGTGGGGGCGTTTCGGGCAACGGCGGGCGTGGAGCTGGTCGTGGCGAATGCGGAGGCGATCGCGGCCGAGCCGGCCCACGCGCTGCTCGTCCTGACCGGGGGGACGGAGGCCCAGGCCTTGGCGTTCGCCGGGCGCGCTCGGGGCCCGCTCCTCCTCCTATCCCACGGTGCCGACAATTCCCTGGCCGCGGCCCTGGAGACGGCGGCCCGGCTGCGCGCGGATGGGCGCAAGGCCCACCTGGTGCACCTGGGGGCGGAGGCGAAGGAAGCGCTCCCCAGGTGGGCCCAGGCGATGGCGCTGGCCCGCAAGCTCCGCGGCCAGCGGGTGGGCCTGGTGGGGGATCCCTCGCCGTGGCTGGTGGCCAGTTCCCCGGATCCCGCCCTGCTCAGGGAGAAGCTGGGGATCGAGGTGGTGCTGCTCCCGCTTGAGGCGGTGCTGGAGCGCCTGCCGCCGGAGGCGGCCCACCTCCCGACCGGGGAGGGCGAGGAGATCGGGGAGGAGGCGCGGACCGTGGGGGCCCGGGTCCATGCCGCGCTCGCGCGCCTCGTCGAGGATGGGCAGCTGAGTGCCCTGTCCATCGCCTGCTTTGGCCTTCTTCCCCACCGCATGACGGCCTGTTGGGCGCTTGCGTGCCTGTCCGATGCCGGAATCCCCGGCGGGTGCGAGGGGGATCTTCCGTCGCTTCTGGCGTTGATGATCGCTCAGGAACTGACGGGGGGGCCGGGTTTCCTCGCCAACCCGGCCGACCTCGACCTCAAGGGGGAGCGGCTCATCCTCGCCCACTGCACGGTGCCCCTTGCCCTCACCCGTTCCCACACCCTGCGCACCCACTTCGAGTCTGGGCTGGGGCTCGCGATCGCAGGGATCGTAACGCCGGGTCCGTACACTTTGGTGCGGTTCGGTGGAAGCCGGCTCGAGCGCGGGTTCTTCGTCGAGGGGACGGTCCTCGACGAGCGGGTGGGGCGGGAGGACCTGTGCCGGACCCAAGTTCGCTTCAGGATGCCCCACGGAGCGCTAGAGCGCCTGCTCAGCGATCCGTTGGGAAACCACCACGTGCTCATCCCCGGACACCATCGACCGGTTCTGACCTTGTTCCACGAGGTTTTCCTCTCCGATTAGCGCCATGTCCAGCCCAGGCTTAAGCTGACGTTTCCGCCCACTGGGATTTCCATTTTCGGCTCAAGGGTGAGCCCAGGCGCGAGGGGGATGCTTGCGGAGGCAACGGCCCGGGAAAGGCCGAAGGGCCCATCTGTGGGCTGGAAGAAGGAGGTGAGCTCGAGTTTATAAGTCCCTCCGCAGCAACCCGGACCGCAGAAGGTGAACCTCAGGTATTCAAACTCTTGGCCCCTGAACCCGCCTGGGACGCGGCCAGGGTCAAATGCCGTAAGAAACTCCACGGAGCCCTCAGGAAAACAGCAGCGAATCTTGTATCCGTAAAGGGCCAAGCCCTGAAAGGCCCTGGTTCCAGGATCCCAAAGCACATCGCCGTAGATCGTGAGGCAGGGGTCACAAAAAAGCCAGTGCGGGGTGAACTCCACACTCTTGCTTTCCGCGGAAAACGTTACCGCAAGATCCGCGCTGAGCCCACCACAGCCCAAGGGGATGTTCTTGATCGAAAAGCGCGCGTAACGAACGCCTTCTTTTCTCCAGACCATGGTCCCATTGAAGGTAAGGTCGCAGCAAAGGCTAAGGTTATAGAAGGAGACCGTAGCGTCCTTTAGGACGAGACCGGTCTTTTCCTCAAAGCGCAAGGTCAGGTTCCGACCGGGCAGGCTCAGGGTGACGTTGGGGAGAAGGGCCGGCGCGGGCGGCGTTCCGTAACGTGGGTAGTGGGTCACGCGGAGGCCGAGCCGGAGGTTGTCGATGGGCATGGAGAACATGGCGTAGGCGGAGCGATAAGCGGGTCCCAACGGCCTGAAGAAAAGCCCGCCGCCGAAACGCGCCTTTCCCCAGGTTCCGGCAAGGTGGAACTGAGCATCGTTCCATGTGGCACTAGTAAAGCCTAAAACCGCCCGGAGATCCCAGGGATGCGGGCCGAAGCGGAACCGTGGCCGGATTTCCAACCGCCCGAACTCCAGGGCCGGCGCAGGAAGGATGGAAAGCCTTCCCTGGCTTTGCCATCTCAGGCCCTCGAACTCGAGGACGGGGCGGAACCGGGCCAAAAGGACCCGATCCCGCTCGGCCGGAAAATCCAAGAAGGGGGATGAGGAAATCACTTCCTCGTCCTCGAACCAGCCCACGAGCTCAAACCCCAGGTTAGGAAGAGCCGAGACCTGTACGAGCTCCCCTTCCTTGTAGGTCCCGGCGCCGAAGAGGGTGCCAGCCCCCGGCGGATCGCTCACGAGGATCACCGCGTACTGCGGCTCCTGGGGAAGGGCGAGGAGGCTCACGCCCAAAAGGAGAAGAAGGCTCAAGCCGAGGAAGCGGGAGCGCCGCAGGGCTGCAAGGAGCCCGCCCAGGCCGCTCAGACCAAGGAGGACAAAGCCACCCCTACGTCGGGGTCCGCCCGCCGAGGGCGGAACCGCCGTCCCGCTTGGGCTCGGAAGGATTTTCAGTTTCAGGATGGCTGTATCCTCGGGATCCGTATCCTCGGGCACATACATGCTGGAATCGGGCGGAATGGGCACGTTGAAGAAATCCACGCCTTCGGCACGCATCACGTTCACCGCTTCCTCGCCCACTGCCGCTTCCTCCGTGACCCGGGCCGTGAACACGATGGAGAGGCTCTCCCCGGGGTCGAGGGAAAGGCCTGTGATCCAGGTGAGGACGGAGTCCTCGGTCAGGACCGGCTCGAGCTGGAGCTCACCCCCGGGCCAGGTGAGGACCGCCGATTCTTCCATGTAGACGAAGCCCTTGGGCAGGCGATCCTCCACCACGATGTCGTAGGCGGGGCTATAGCCGACGTTGGTCACGGTGAGCTGGAAGCTCAGGGACTACCCACGCTGACTTCGATCGGCTCCTCTGGGCAGGGGTCGCATTCGATAGGTTCGGGTGCACAGGGGTCGCAGGGCGGGCAATAGTAGGCCTTGTGGGTCACGAGTGCGGGAGCGCCCACGCGAATGGTCGTGGAATCGCGGTCGGGGTAGGTGTCGTTTGTGTGAGGGTTGAACTCGGGGATTGGGGTGCCCGCGCCGTCCCGGCCGGTCACGACCGCTTGGTTTGTAAGCCAGGAGCCCGGCACGGCCTCTGAAGTAACCCGGACGCAGTACACCGCCACCAGGGTCCCTCCGCCAGCGATCGTGGCGGACATTTTTGGAGTGATGAGGCCAGTAGCGCCATCGGGGATCCCTAGGGAACCAGAAGCGGGCGGGTTGTCCACGGTGTAGGTCCCGTCCCCTGAGGCGTCGTAGGCCACGCCGGGCGGAAGCTCGTCCGTGAAGTTCACGTCGTAGGCTGTGCCCAGGCCCACGTTGCGGATCGTCACCTGGTACGCGATCACGTCGCCCCAGAGGACGAACGGCGCCGGCCAAACGCTCACCCCACCCCGCACGACATCGATGATCTCCTTTTCCAAGGCCAGGGCCGGCTCGGCCACACCGATCTGGGCCGTTCCAGTCTCCGGCGGAATGGGCGTGCCGTAGCCATCCCTTCCCGTGGCTGTAGCGTAGTTCACGAGGTCCACTCCTTGCTGAACGTC
>DSBZ01000266.1 GCA_011057175.1 Candidatus Acetothermia bacterium | reverse complement strand
TCGCTGCACCTCCCTGCAAGGTGAACTCATCCAGGCCGTCTCGTCTACCGAACAGAGCCACGTGCCCCGTGGGCCAGCACCATCCCGGTGGACGCCCCTGGATGAACGAAGAGGCAAGGGTGGCATTTCAGAGCCGAGCACGTCCCCGAAAGGCTGCCGACCCCATGAGCCACACCCTTGCCTCCTCCTCATCCTACCTCGAAACCTCTCCACCCTCAGGGAGGAGAATTCGCTGGTAGACTCCGGGCGGGGATCAGCTTTCCTCGAGAATCTGCCTGAACTGCTCTAGCTTCCGCAGCACCGCGGAGTCGCGGAGCTTCTCCAGGCCTTCCTTTTGGATCTGGCGGACCCGCTCCCGGGAGATCCCGAAGATATCCCCCACGTCGTCGAGGGTCTTGGGAGGGTTCCCGTCGAGCCCGTAGCGGAGCTCGATCACCCGCCGCTCGCGGGGGGTCAGGCGTTCCTTGAGGGCCTTCTGGAGCTCGTGTTGGAGGAGCTCCTTGAACGTCTCCCGGGTCGGGGAGATCGCACCCTCGTCCTCGATGAAGTCCCCGAGCACCGCCCCCTCGTCCTCGTACCCGATCGGGGTATCGAGCGATGCCGTGTACTGGGAGGTCTTCTTCGCCTTGACGATGTTGTCGACCGTCGTCTCCAAGCCTTCGGCCAGCTCCTCCAGGCTCGGCCCGGTGCCGTGCTCCTTCAGATGCTCCCGCTCCGCCTGGTGGATCTTGCGGATCAGCTCGTTGATGTGGGTCGGGACGCGGATCGTGCGAGAACGGTTGGTAATGGCGCGAAGGATCGCCTGGCGAATCCACCACGTGGCGTAGGTGGAGAACTTGTACCCCTTCCTCCAGTCGAACTTCTCGACCGCCTTCATGAGGCCGACGTTCCCCTCCTGGATCAGGTCCAGGAACGGGAGCCCGCAGCCGCGGTACTTCTTGGCGATCGAGACCACCAACCGCAGGTTGGCCTCGGCGAGCTTCTCCTTGGCCTCCTTCTCCCCGGCCTCGACGCGCTGGGCGAGGGAGACCTCTTCCTCCTTCGTGAGCAGAGGCACGCGGGAGATCTCATCGAAGTAGGTGCGGATCGGGTTCTCCGGGCTACGCCGCGTTTGCCGGTCAGCATCCAACCACACGACCTCCTCCTCAGCCGTGTCCTGCTCCTCGTTCACTTGACTACCGAACCTCACGACTCCCATGCGACTCACTCCTTTGGCCTCCATCATGCAGACGCTTGTCTCGGAAAAGAGAAAGGCCCCAACGATCTCCTCACATCCCGACATGTACTATAGCACGGACGGGCCTCGTTGTGAAGGGGAAAGAAATAACGTCCCCAAAAGGATTCTGCGCTGTTTTGGCCATCGGAAGCGGGGTGGCGCACACGGAGGCCGTGCCCCGTGGCCGACGCCGGGGCGAAAGACATTTCCGTCCACCTCAGGCCATGGTTTCCCAAGCGAGGACCGCTGTCCCGCGATGGGGCGACTTCAGGCATAATGCAGGTGCATCAAGCCGAGGACGGTGAACGATGGCGAACACGATCATCGAGAAGAGAACACTTGGCCAGGGCATCGTGGAGCTCACGGTGGACGCCCCGCGCATCGCGGGCAAGGCCCAGCCTGGCCAGTTCGTGGTGGTACGCCTCCACGAGCGAGGGGAGCGGATCCCCCTCACCCTCGCCGACTGGGATCCCCCGCGAGGGACGATCACGGTCGTGGTCCAGATGGCCGGGAAGACCACCCGCGAGCTCGGGGAGGGGTTCCATGTCGGGGACACAATCCGTGATGTGGCAGGGCCTCTTGGATCCCCCTCGGAGGTCCATCGCTACGGAACAGTGGTCTGCGTGGGCGGCGGCGTGGGGATCGCCCCCATCTACCCCATCGCCCGGGGGCTTCGCGAGGAAGGAAACGAGGTGATCGGCATCGTCGGGGCGCGCACGAGCGGCCTCTTGTTCTGGCTGGACCGGATGGAGGACGTCTTCCACGAACTCCACGTTGCCACCGACGACGGGAGCCGAGGAGTAAAGGGAGTGGTCACGATTCCCCTCCAGGAGGTGCTCTCCAAGCGAAAGGTCGACCACGTGTGGGCGATCGGCCCAGCGATCATGATGAAGTTCTGCACCAAGACCTGTCAGGAGTCCGGGGTTCCGATCACTGTGTCCCTCAACCCGATCATGATCGACGGGACGGGGATGTGTGGGGGATGCCGGGTGGAGGTCTCAGGGAAAGCGCGGTTCGCTTGCGTGGACGGGCCGGAGTTCCCCGGCGACCTCGTGAACTGGGACCTCCTCCTCGCGCGGCTGGGGACGTTCCGCGATGAGGAGCAGTGCGCTCTCGAGCGTTACCTGTCCGTGAAGGGAGGGGCACGGTGATCCGTCCGACGCAAGTCCCGATGCGGGAGCGGCCCCCCGCGGGACGTATCCGGAGCTTCGATGAGGTTCCGTACGGCTACACTGAGGCCGAGGCGAGAGAAGAGGCAGCGCGCTGCCTCCAATGTAGGAGGGCCCCTTGCATGGCCGGCTGTCCGGTGGAGATAGACATCCCCAAGTTCATCCGCGAGATCCGCGACGGGGACTTCCGGGCCGCGATCGCCACAATCAAGGAGACGAACAACCTTCCCGCGGTGTGTGGCCGGGTGTGCCCCCAGGAGACCCAATGTCAGGCCCCGTGCACGCTCGGCAAGAAGTACGAACCGGTGGCGATCGGGCGCCTGGAACGGTTCGCGGCGGACTGGGAGCTTGCGCAGGGGGTGCAGATCCCGCCCGTGGGTCCCCCGACGGGGTTCCGGGTGGCGGTGATCGGTTCCGGACCGGCCGGCTTGACCTGCGCGGCCGATTTGCGGCGCCTAGGGCATGAGGTGACGCTGTTCGAGGCCCTCCACGAAGCGGGGGGGGTCCTGATGTACGGGATCCCCGAGTTCCGGCTTCCGAAGCGCATTGTGCAGGCGGAGATCGAGAACCTGCGGAAGATGGGGGTGGCGATCGAGCTGAACGTCGTGATCGGCCGGACCCTCACCGTCGATGACCTGTTCGCGGACGGGTACCACGCAGTGTTCGTGGGGACCGGTGCCGGCCTCCCCAAGTTCCTCGGGGTGCCCGGGGAGAACCTGATCGGGATCTACTCCGCAAACGAGTTCCTGACGCGGGTCAACCTGATGCGGGCCTACCTCTTCCCCGAGTACGACACCCCGGTGCGGGTCGGGAAGAGAGTGGCGGTGGTGGGAGGGGGGAACGTGGCGATGGACTCGGCGCGCACCGCCCGCCGCTTGGGGGCAGAGCGGGTGATGATCCTCTACCGGCGCACCGAGGCGGAGATGCCGGCCCGGATCGAGGAGGTTCACCACGCCAAGGAGGAAGGGGTCGAGTTCCACCTCTTGGTGAACCCGGTGCGGTTCGTGGGGGAGGAGGGCCGGGTGGTGGGGGTGGAATGTATCCGCATGGACCTCGGGGAACCGGAAGAGTCCGGCCGCCGCCGGCCGGTGCCCGTTCCCGGCTCGGGCTACGTGCTCCCCGTGGACACAGTGATCATCGCCATCGGGAACGATCCCCACCCGCTCGTACCCCGTACCACCCCCGGATTGGAGGTGGCGCGGCACGGGACGATCGTTGCCGACGAGGATGGGTCTACGTCGCGCGTGGGCGTGTTCGCCGGGGGGGACATCGTGACGGGCGCTGCCACCGTGATCTCCGCCATGGGCGCCGGCAAGCGCGCCGCCCGCGCCATCCACCGCCATCTCAGCCAGGGAGGGCACAATTCCTAGCCCGTTGCCGGCTTTGGGTATCCGCCAGTCACCGCAGCCCGTCTGGCGAGGGCCGCGGCACTGTCATGTGACAGCCTCTGTTGGCCAGATCAGCACGCGAGGGCTTGGCAGTCGGCATCCCATCCTCTAAGATTGGCGCACAGGCCGGGGCAAGTGCCGGCTTGCCAAGGGAGGAGGGGATGTATGGATAGCGGCGTGCAGACCAATCTCAACCCCTTCGCGATCGCCCAGCGCCAGTTGGACGAGGCAGCGAAGCGACTGGACCTCGACCCTGGGCTCCACGAGCTCCTGCGGTGGCCGATGCGGGAGTTTCACGTGCGGATTCCGGTACGGATGGACGACGGCTCGGTGCGGGTGTTCCCTGGATACCGCGTCCAGTACAACTGGGCGCGTGGGCCGTGCAAGGGCGGGATTCGCTTCCACCCGGAGGAAACGGTGGACACGGTGCGCGCCCTGGCGGCGTGGATGACGTGGAAGACCGCGGTCGTGGACCTGCCTCTCGGCGGGGGGAAGGGCGGCGTGGTCTGCAACCCCAAGGAGATGTCAAGCCGGGAGCTGGAGCGGTTGTCGCGGGGGTACATCCGTGCCCTCGGCCACTACCTCAGTCCGACCGTCGACGTCCCCGCGCCGGACGTGTACACCAACCCCCAGGTCATGTCGTGGATGCTCGATGAGTACGAGCGTCTGACCGGCCACAGCGCTCCCGGGGTGATCACCGGGAAGCCCCTCGCCCTGGGGGGT
>DSBZ01000198.1 GCA_011057175.1 Candidatus Acetothermia bacterium | reverse complement strand
GGGGGGGTTCGGCCTCCTCGTGGTCATCGACCATGGGGACGGTTACACGACGTACTACGGGCACCTCGCGCAGCTCCTCGTGGAGGTCGGCCAGTTCGTGGAGATCGGGCAGGTGATCGCCCTCTCCGGCAACACCGGCCTCTCCACGGGTCCCCACCTCCACTTCGAGGTCCGCTGCGAGGGCGTGACGGTGGACCCGCTGTCCGTGTTGCCGTGATCCGGGTCGAGGGCGGGCGGCCCCTGCGAGGCAAGGTGCGGGCCGCTGGCTCCAAGAACGCTGTGCTCCCCGCGGTGATGGCGAGCCTCCTCACCACGGAGCCCGTGATCCTCGAGAACGTCCCCCACCTCCTCGACGTGGAGTCGGTGGTGGCGCTGGCACGCGCGTTGGGGAAGGGGGCGACGTGGCAGGACGCGGTGATCGTCCTCACAGGGGGAGGGGAGCTGGCCCAGGAGGGACCGGCGGAGCTCGTCCAGCGCATGCGGGCCTCGTTCCTCGCCTTGGGGCCGCTGCTGGCCCGCACGAAGGAGGCGTGGATGCCCCTCCCGGGAGGATGCGCGATCGGGCCGCGTCCGGTGGACCTCCACCTCATGGGGCTGCGGCGATTGGGGGCATCGTTCGAGGTGCGAGGGGGGACGGTCCATGCCCAGGCGGCTCGCCTGAAGGGGACCACGGTGTACCTCGATTACCCCTCCGTAGGAGCCACCGAGCAACTCCTCCTCGCCGCTGCGCTCGCCGAGGGGACGACGGCGATCGTCAACCCATCCCGCGAGCCGGAGGTAGTGGATCTGGCAGGCCTCCTCGCGGCGATGGGGGCGGATGTGAACTGGAAGGAGGACCGGATCACGATCCGCGGGCAGGCATCCCTTGGCGGGGCCACCCACCGCGTGATCCCGGATCGCGTCGAAGCGGGAACGTACCTCCTCGCCGGGGCGATCACCCGCGGCGAGGTCACGGTGGAGGGAGCCCGTCCCGACCACCTCGATGCCCTCCTTGCCAAGCTGAGCGAAGCGGGAGCGGCGGTGGAGACGGACGGGGACCGGATCACGGTGGGGATCGAGGGGTGTCCAGAGGCGGTGAACGTCCAGACCTTCCCCTACCCTGGCTTTCCGACCGACCTCCACCCGCCGATGAGCGCCTTCCTCTCCACCGCGCGGGGCCGGTCCACGGTCCGGGAGACCGTGTTCGCGTCGCGGTTCAACTACGTGGGGGCGCTGGGGCGGATGGGGGCCCGGATCCAGGTGAGCGGTGACACCATCCTCACCGACGGGGTGGAGAGCTTGCGCGGGGCGGAGGTGGAGGCGACGGACATCCGGGGCGGGGCCGCGCTCGTCCTCGCCGCGCTCGCCGCTGATGAGCGCACGGAGATCCGGGGGGAGGAGCACATCGCCCGCGGCTACGCCGACCTCCCCGGGGGACTGCGCCGTCTGGGTGCGAGGGTATGGGTCACAGACTGATCCCGGTGATCGAGGACTACCTGGGCCGACGGGCCCGGGTCTACGGGGGGGAGAAGGCGATCCTGGTCGACGTGGCCCCGCCGGGAGTGGAGGGGGAGGACCGGCTGGCGGAGCTCGCCGCATTGGCGGCCACCGCGGGCGTGGACGTCCGCGGCCGCCTGGTGCAGCATCGCTCCCGTCCCGACCCGGGGACATTCGTCGGGGGAGGGAAGGCGGAGGAGATCCGCGCCCAGGCGCGGGTGGATGGGGCGGACACGCTCATCGTCGGATCGGAGATCTCCCCGGCCCAAGCCCGCAACCTGGAGGAGGTGACGGGCCTCAAGGTCGTGGACCGCTCCCAGCTCATCCTCGACATCTTCGCCCAGCGTGCCGGCACGAAGGAAGCGGCCCTCGCCGTGGAGCTGGCCCAGCTGGAGTACCTCCTCCCCCGGCTGCGCGGATGGGGCCAGGCCCTGACCGATCCCGGTGGCGGGATCGGGACGAGCGGGCCGGGGGAGACGCGCCTTGAGCAGGGGCGGCGGGCGATCCGCCGCCGGATCCAGGCCGTGCGTCGCCAGCTCCACAAGGCGGCCCAGGACCGCGCGGTCCAGCAGGCCCGCCGCCGCCGGGAGGGCCCTCCGGAGATCGCGATCGTCGGGTACACGAACTCCGGCAAGTCGACCCTCTTCAACCGCCTCGCCGGGTGCGATGTGCCCGTGGAGGACAAGCTGTTCGCGACCCTCGACACGCGGGTGCGGCGGCTCGTCCTGCCCGGAGGGGAAGCCCTTCTCACGGATACGGTGGGGTTCATCCGCGATCTGCCCCATGAGCTCGTGCCCGCGTTCCGGGCTTCGTTGGGGGCGGTGCGCGATGCGTCGGGGCTCCTCCTCGTCCTCGACGCTGCCTCCCCGGCGGCACCGGATCACCTGCGTGTGGTGCGCAGGGTCGTGATGGAGGTGGTGGGCCCGGACCGGCTTCCCCCGCCCACGCTCCACGTCCTGAACAAGCTCGACCTCGTTGGGACCCTCGAGGAACGGGCCCGCCTGGAGGCGCTCCGGCTGGAAGCGGTGCCCCACGTCGTCGTGTCCGCAAAACGGGGCGATAACATGATTGCCCTTCGAGACGCCGTCTGTGCACTGCTCCCCCTCCGCCGGCGCGCCCTCGAGATCGCCCCCCGATCGGCCTGAGCGCGGGGCTCCGTGCTCCGAGAATGGGGCCCGTTGCGCCCTTCCTCCCGCGGGGTAAGATGACAGCGAGGCAGGTGATGCACATGCTCAGGATGTTCGCCCTGGCAATGGGGGGGGTTGTGGCCGTGGCGGGCGCCGCAGCGCCCGTGGTCACGATCTACTCGGGTGGATACGGGCTCATCTCGGAGACGAGGTCCGTGCTCCTCGCTCCGGAAGGGGAGCTCCTCCTGGAGGACCTCCCGTTGACGTTGCTCGTCGACAGCCTGGTGGTGGAGGGTCTGACCGCGACGCGGATCGCTCCCCAGTGGACCGACCTCCCCGCGGTGGAGGGCCTCGTGGGGAGTCCCGTCACGGTGTTCACCCATGGAGAGCGGTTGGCAGGCCGCCTCCTCGCCACGCAGCCGGCGCTCGTCCTGAGCACGGCGGAGGGCCTCGTGTTCCTGCCCTCCTACGACCGGATCGTGGCCGCCGGGGAGGCGGCGAGCGCCCGGGGCCTCGCCCTCGCCATCCGCTACCGCACCGAAGCGCCGGGGCCGGCGACGGTCGGCCTGCGCTACCTCGCCGAGGGCCTCTCGTGGCATGTGACCTACACCGCGTCCCTGGAGGATGAGCTCGTCCTCCGGGGGATGGCGACGTTTGCGAACCGGACCGGCGTCGATTTCGCGGGGGCCACGGTCTCCCTCGTCGCGGGCGACGTGTACCGCCCGGCGGCGAAGGTACCCGATGGGCTCGGGGTGCGCACCCTTGCCCTCGCCCCGGAGTTCAGCGCCGTCGAGGCGTTCGAGTACCACCGCTACGCGTTCCCGGAGCCCGTCGACCTCACCCAGGGGGTTGCGTTGGCTCCGCTCCTGTCCGGGACCGTGCCCTACACCCGCGCCTACCGATTCGCAGGGGGGGCCGTCGCGGTGCGGGTTCGGTTCACGAATGCCCTCGCTGCCCTCCCCGCCGGTGAAGTCCGGTTCTACGACGAAGGCGGGGAACTCTTCGTCGGGGCAGCTACCCTCGACCATACCCCGCTGGGCGGTGAGGTCGATCTCGCCATCGGGGCAGCGTTCGACCTCACCGGGGAGCGGGTCCAAGAAGCACGGGAGCGGATCACGGAGAACCTGTATCGGGACACGTACCGGATCACCCTCCGCTCCGCCAAGGAGGCACCGGTCGAGGTCGAAGTGGTGGAGACCCTCCCTGGGGTTTGGGCCATCACCGACTCCACCCTGCCCCATGAGCGCCTCGACGCTCAACGGGTCCTGTTCCGGGTCCCTGTGCCCGCGTCGGGGCAAGCGGAGGTCCGCTACACCGTGGAGTGGCGGTACTGAGCGGCGGGGTATGGAGACTCTGGAGCAGGACCTGTCCCGATTGGTGGACGGGTATCGGCGGGCGATCGAGCGGGCGCTGGAGTGCGTTCCTGTACGCAATGGGGTCGTGTCGCTTCGCGACCTATGGATCGAGACCGCCCTCCCCATGGAGCTGATCGCAGACCTCCTTCAGGCGGACGGGATCCAGATTCCCCCGCACATCGTGCGGGTGGATCTCGCACCTCCACCGCGAAAGGATCGGCATGGCCGCAAGCGATAGGATTCGGTTCGGAACGGACGGCTGGCGCGGCGTGATCGCTGATGACTTCACGTACGCCAACGTGGCCCGGGTGGGGGCAGCGATCGCCGCCGTCCTCCACGCCCCGGAGCGCCGGGATCTCCCCCCCTACCGGGCATGGGGCGTGCCCTGCCGCCCGGTGTCAGCGGGGCTCATTGTCGGCTACGACACGCGGTTCTCGTCCGCGGAGTTCGCCCGCCATCTGGGACGGGCCGTGGCCCAGAGCGGGATCCCGGTGGCGGTCACCGCGGCCCCCGTCCCCACCCCCGCCCTCTCGGCGGCGGTCGTGGAGTGGCAATTGGC
>DSBZ01000040.1 GCA_011057175.1 Candidatus Acetothermia bacterium | reverse complement strand
GGGGTTTCCCCGCCCGCCCTTGGATGGCCTCACCGCACGCAAGCTCGCCGTGGGCGACGACGCCCACCGCCGGCTTGTCCAGGCCCTCTACGGGATGGGCATCGTCGTCGCTGCGGAGGCCCCTATCCCGCCGGGGAACCTGTTCCACGGCCGGTGCGACGTGATCGTGTCCCTCGATGGGAAGAACTATGTCGTGGAGATCAAGACTGCCCACCCGTACGCGTTCGACCAGATGACCTCCGCTCCCCGTCGCGATCACTACCTCCAGCTCCAGCTCTACCTGCACTACTTCGGGATCCCCCAGGGGATCGTGCTCGCGGAGAACAAGGCCACCCAGGAGCTCCGGGAGTTCGTCGTCCCCCTCGATCGGGAAGAAGTGGAGCGGGTGATCCGCGCTTTCGAGCGCCTGCAGCGCACGATCTTCGTGGAGGGGCACCTTCCTCCTCTTCCTGGCTCAGAGGAAAAGCGGGACTGGGAGTACGACCAGTGCCGGTACTGCCCGTACGTTCCGTTCTGCAGCGAGGAGGTGGCAGACCTGCCGGGTCGGGCGACGGCGGTGGAACCGGAGCCCGTCCCTTCCGCCGACGAGGAGCGCACCGCCCCTCCGACGTTGTTCGACGACCCCAGCTAGGAGGTCGGGCCCGGGTACCGGGAGATGATCCCCCCTGCGGTTCCTTCAGGCCGGCGGCGAGGATCGTGGCGGGGACGAGTAGGATCGTGAGCAGTCCCAGCGCGATCTCGATCCCGAGGACGTCGCCAAGGTATCCGACGAGGCCGATGAGCAAGGCGCCGATCCCCCACGCGAACCCCATCAGCACACCGGACACGAGCCCCTTCTGCTCGGGGACGAGCTCCTGCCCGAACACGACCGACACCGGGATCGAGGCGATGAGGAACGTCCCCGCGAGGGACAGGAACAGGAGCGACAGCGCGCCGTCGGTGAGGAGGAACAGGTAGAAGAGGGGGATCGCCCCTGCCACTGACCCCACGATGATCCGCTTCCGCCCGAACTGGTCAGAGAGGCGCCCTCCCACGAGGTCACCCACCGCCCCGGCCAGGGCGTACACGGTGAGGGAGAACCCGGCGAGCGTGAGGGGAGCCCCGCGCTGGGTCCACAGGACGGCGAGGAACGTGGTGTAGGAAGCGCTCACGAATTCCCGCAGCACGCTGATGCCCCACAGGCGGGCGAGCTGGCCAGCGTTGCGGTGATCGCGCAGACGAAGGCGGCCCCTTCGCTCAGCCCGGGCCCCAGCCGGCAGGGCCCGGGCGAGGAGGGCTATGACCGCCCCCGCGGGGAGGAGGAGGAATGGGGCACGGGACAGACCCAGGTTCCCGGCGACCCCGGCGATGAGGAGCGGCCCGAGGGCAGCGCCGAGGGTGCCACCGGCGGAGAAGAGGGCCATCGACGTCCCTCGCCGGCCATCGCTCCCCGGCACGAGGGACGCCCCCGCGGGGTGGAACGCCGCCGTCCCGATCCCCGCCGCGATGAGCGCAACCGCCACCGCCCCGTACGTGGACAAGATCCCAAGCAGGCTCATCGCGGCGCAGGTGAGAGCAGGACCGAGGATGACCAACCACCGCGCCCCTCCCCGGTCGGCAAGCGCGCCCAGTGGAAGCTGGCCAAACGAGGAGACGGTCGTCCGGATCGAGGACAAGAGCCCCGCCGCGGCGAGGGAGATCCCGAACCGGTCGATCAGGAGAGGGAGCAACGCCGGGAGGAACGCACCGTACCCGTCGTTGAGCCCGTGGCCAAGGGCGAGGGGCCACGTGGAATGCCGAGGCGCCTGCCGTCGTTCGTGGCTCAAGCTCCCTGCGCTACGAGGTCCAGCACGCGCTCGGGGATCGCTGGGTAGACCCGGAGGCGGGACCCGGCTGCGGCGGAGATGGCATTGGCCACCGCGGCGTGGGAGGCCATGAGCGGGACCTCGCCCAAACCCTTCGCCCCGAACGGGCCACCCGAGTAGGGGGCCTCCACGAACGCGATCCCGAGCTCGTCAGGCATGTCCTGGGTCGTGGGGATGTGGTAGGCGGTGAACGAGGGGGCGACGACGCGGCCGTCGCGGGAGAGGAGCTCCTCCATGAGGACGTACCCGATCCCTTGAGCGATCCCCCCCGCGACCTGGCCGCGGGCGGTCGCCGGGTTCACGATCCTCCCCGAGTCGTGCGCGGCCCAGAACCCCACCGTGAGCACCTCCCCCGTGAGGAGATCCACCTCCACGAGGGCGATGTGGCAGGCGTAGGCGTAGACGAAGTACGCGTTGCCGCGCCCTGTGGCCGGATCCCAATCCACGGGTTTGCCTTCCGCCCAGCCCGTGGTCCCCATATCCCAGTTCCGCGTCCACATCCAACGGGCCACCTCGGCGAGCGACACGGAGCGGGCCGGATCCTCGGGATGGCAAAACCGATGCCCCTCCACCGTGAACCGTGGGCACCCCAGGATCGCGCGGACGGCTTCCTCGATCCGCGTTCGGAGCTTCTTCGCCGCGTCGAGGACGGCCATCCCCTGGACCGTCGTCGTGCGCGAGGCGACGGTGGGGCCGGAATCGGGCACGCGCGACGTGTCCACCGGGGCGAGGCGGATCGCCTCGAGGGGGACGCCGAGGCCATCAGCGGCGATCTGGGAGAGCACCGTCTCCGCCCCCTGCCCCATCTCCGTCGTCCCCACGGCGAGGGTCAGCGAGCCGTCCGCCTCCAGCTTGAGGTACGCCCCCGCTTTGTCGAGGAGCGGGGCCTTCGCCCCCATCCCCACCCCGTACATCACGGTCGAGACCCCGAGGCCACGACGCTTGAGCCGCTCCCGGCGGTTGAACTCCGCGACCGCTGCTTGGCGCTCCTCCCACCGGGAGACTTCCCGCGCCTTCGCGATGCACGCCGGAAGCCCCACCGACTCCATGAGCACCTGCCCCGTGGCCGTCTCGTCCCCCACCCGGAGGGCATTCTGGGCGCGCAGCGCAAGCGGGTCCATCCCCAGCTGGCGGGCGAGCTCGTCCATCTGCGACTCGTGGGCGAAGATGACCTGGGGGGAGCCGAACCCGCGGAACGCGCCGCAGGGCACGGTGTTCGTGGCGACGGAGTAAGCATCGACCTTCACGTGAGGGATGCGATAGGGCCCCGGGGCGTGGACGAGCCCCCGCCACAGGACGGCGCTGGACAGGGTTTGGTAGGCTCCCGCGTTGTAGTGGAACTCGACCTCGACCGCGGTCAAGGTCCCGTCGCGCTTGGCCCCGGTGCGGTAGCGGATGACGCCGGGATGGCGCTTGGAGGTGGTGGCGATGTCCTCGCCCCTCTCCAGGACGAACTTCACCGGCCGCCGGAGCTTCCAGGCGAGCAGAGCGGCCATCGCGGCGAGGTGGCTCGGGACGTCCTCCTTTCCCCCGAACCCGCCGCCAGTGGCGGTCTGCACGATGCGGACCCGGGACAGGGGCAGGCCCAGGACGTTCGCCACCGCGTTCTGGACGTAGAACGGGCACTGGAGCGTCCCGTACACGGCCATCCCCCCGTCCTCCGGGACAGCGACCACTCCTTGCGGCTCGAGATAGGCATGCTCTTGGTAGCCGACATCGTAGCTCCCCTCCACGACCACGTCGGCGATGGCGAACCCGTGAGCGACGTCTCCCTTGCGGATGACCATGTGGTTGAACACGTTCCCCTCATCCGCGGCATCCGGGAGGGCGACCTGGGGGGCGTCGGGGGCGAGGGCGGCTAGGGGATCGAACACGGCGGGCAGGTCCTCGTACGCGACCCGGGCCAGGGCCGCCGCCGCGGCAGCCGCCTCCCGGGTCTGGGCGGCCACGAGGGCGATCGGTTCGCCCACGTAGCGGACCACGCCCGCAGCGAGGAGCGGCATGTCGCGGTAGATGATCGGGACGATGTTCTCCCCGGGGATGTCCCGCGCCGTCGCCGTTCCCACCACGCCCGGGGCGGACTCCACCTCGGACAGGTCGAGAGCGCGGATCCGGGCGTGGGGCCGTTCGGAGCGGACCGCCTTGGCGTGGACCATCCCCGCGAACGCGAGGTCGTCGGTGTAGCGGGCCTCACCGCGGACCTTCGCCTCCGCGTCGGGGCGGACGATGCTCTTCCCCACGGTCCCGCGTCCAGGGTCTTCGTCCCCTCCCATCAGCTCCTCCGGAGGGGATTGTAGCCGCCGGGCGCCACCATGGGACGGGAGGAACGGGGAGTCAGCGCCCTCTCTGCTCCAAGGGGCGGTTTGTCACGCGGGTGGGAAAGCGCAAGGATGGTCCACCTGCCGGAAGCGGGCGGGTCGAACCGGACGCGTGGTGCGTCCCCATACTGTGACCTCGACGCCGGGCTGGAGGGCTCCGGATCGGCGGACTTCCAGTGGAGGATGGTGTCGGATGTGGAGCGGTATCTTGAGCCCGCCAGCGGGGCGAGGTTCGCCGTCTACGGAGCGTTGCCCCCGCCCAGCGTTGGCCTAGTGTCGCGTCCGATTAATAGCATCAACTAAGCACCTTGGAACTGGTGCTCTTCCAATGCTTGCCTGGCACGGTGGATCTTGCGCAGGATCT
>DSBZ01000002.1 GCA_011057175.1 Candidatus Acetothermia bacterium | reverse complement strand
TAGCGTCGGGCTTCATGCCCGACGGAGGTTCAGGGTCGACGGGCGTGGCGTTGGTAGGAGCGCTGTTCATCCCCGACACCGGCATCGGACACAGGGTCCGACGCTACAGAACCTCGCACGACCGTCGCAGACTGGCCTGCTTTGGGCAGACAAGCGGCAACGCCACGCTCGCCTCGCCTGTGAAGCCTGGCGCGAACCCAAGGTCCGCCACTGAGCCGGCTATGGCCCAGCCTCCGCGCTGCGCTTCTCCAGCCGCTCGCGGAGGACCTCGCCCTCGTCGGGCGGACCCGCGCCCCCGGCTCTCCGGAACCGCAGGAGCCAGAACACCTCCCGCCACGCCCAGTGGAGCTGCACGTTCTCGATCTCCCCCCACGGGAGGAGGTGAAGCGGGGGCCGGAATAGGTACAGGCTGTTCATCTTGACCAGTCGTCGTCCGAGCCACCCCGCCCGGCGGGCCTCGGACATCCCCTCGTCCCCCACCACAAGGGTGGCGCCGGGCTTGGCCACCCGCACCATCTCCGCCAGGGCCCGGGCCCGATCCCCGAACAAGTTCACCCCGCCAAAGTGGAGCACGCCATCGAAGACCCCATCCGCGAACGGCAGGTGCACCGCATCCCCCCGGACGAGGTGCACCGGACAGCCCACCGCCGCCGCCCGCGTCCGCGCTACTCCAAGCATCCCCGCCGACAGGTCGAGGCCGAACAGCTCCCCTTTCGCCCCCACCCTGCGGGCGAGGTACGGGAGGTTCGCCCCCGTCCCCACCGACACCTCGAGGACGCGCATCCCGGGCCGGAGGTCGAGCAGGCCGACCATCTTCCGCCGCTCCCGCGGCTCCCAGCACCCGAGGAGCAGGCTCAGCAGGCGCACCAGGCGGTCGTAGGAGCGGGCGTCCCTCTCCGTGTACTGCCGCTGGAAGGCGCGATCGAGCCTGGAGACCGTCTCCTCGTCCACCAGCCACGGGATCCCGTCCACCACCCGGTACGTCCGCCCCGTCTCCGCAGCGAGCTGCCCTTCTTCCCACCGCAGCCGGGCCTGGGTGTGAGGACAACGCATGACATCCAATGGGGCCTGCGGAAGGCTCATCTCCTCCGCCTGCTCAGCGGGACCGCAACCGGATCCCAGGCCGTCGGGCCTGAACCCCGGCGCTGGGCATTTCCGGAGTCCGTGATCCGGAGTCCGGGGTCCGTGGCGTCAGACCCCGTGTCCGACGATGAACGGGCAGGCCTGAACCGCGCTCCTCCGTGGGACTCAGAGCTCCCGTCCTCGCGCAGGGCGCTACCCCAGAGTCCGGAACCGGGCTTCGAGCTCGGACAGCGACTTCCGGAATGCGCTGTACTCCGCTCCGTCATCGGGAGCATCGCCGCCCCCACAAACCCCTGCTCCCGCAAGGCGAGGGCCTTCTCCTGGGCCTTCAGGCGCACCGCGTCCCACGCCGGGTTTCCGAACACGTCCACCCCGGTGGAGAGGGCCCCCTCCCGGTTCACCGAGTACGCCACGCACGCCACCAGCGGCAGGCACTAGGGGCCGGTGACCGGGGTGTTGATCGCCACCGGGTCGTCCTTCCCCTTGTACTCCCCGGCGATCGTGTGCAGCCGGTCCGTGGACACCGCCACCACCTGCTGGTGGGGGTGGACGCGGGAGTGGATCGCCTGGATCCCAAATCGGTTCTCGTCCCGGAGGAGGATCGCGAGATCCACGTGCTCGTCGGGGGACACGAGGTCGATCACCCGGTCCCCGTGGGCGTGCTCCATGTCGATCACGCGGAACGTGAACCCCTTCCGCATTGCGGGGAGCATGAGCCCCCCGTTGTAGAGGGGGCTCGTGAACACGGACCACAGGGGGAAGTTGAACGCCCCTGGGCCGCACTTGTCCGCGGTGAACACGAGGAACGCCTCCGCCTTCCGCTCGGGAGCCCCCTCGTCCAACGTGACCTCCGCCGCCCCGGGGCCCGCCCCGCGGACGTTCCCACTCGGCGCGTCCTTGAGGAGGTCCTGTCCCGCGGCGTACAGCCCCTCCACCCGCGCCACCTCCGTGCACCGCCGGAACACGTCCCACGCCAGGTTCTGGACGTCGGGGTGGCCGCTCCCGTTCCGGTGGACCATGAGGAGGCACAGGTCGTCCCCGGTATAGGTCACGGCGAAGTCCGTGAGGAGCCCCTTCTCCCGCGCCGCGGCGAGCGCAGCCCGGGCCTCCGCCACGATCCGCGGGGAGGGGCAGGTGTGCCCCCCCACGCTCCCGATGTCCGCCTTGATGGCACTGATCGTGAGCACGATCCCCCCTTCAGATCGCCGCCGTCCTCGCCCGCACGGCATCCTGGATCCGGGCCACCACCGCCGACACCGGCTGGGGCCCGAGGTCCTCCCCCGTCCGGAGGCGCAGCGCGACCACCCCCACCGCCGCTTCCCGCGCCCCGCAGACGAGCATGTACGGGACCTTCTGCACCTGCGCCTCGCGGATGAGCCAGCGCAGGGTCTTCCGCTCCCTCGTCCACGCCTCGGCCCGGATCCCCGCCCGCCGCAGCTCCTCGGCCACCCCCTCCGCGTACGGGATCTCACCCTCGGTCACGGGGAGCACCGCCGCCTGGAGGGGCGCAAGCCACGCCGGGAACGCCCCCCCGTAGTGCTCGATCAGGATCCCGAAGAACCGCTCCAACGACCCCAGGAGCGCCCGGTGGACCATGTACGGCCGGTGGGCCTGGCCGTCGTCCCCGATGTAGGCCATGTCGAACCGCTCCGGCTCGTTGAAGTCGAACTGGATCGTGGTGAGCTGCCAGGAGCGCTTGAGGCTGTCCAGGACGTGGATGTCGATCTTGGGGCCGTAGAACACGGCCTCCCCCCCCATCCGCACGTGGGGGAGCCCCTTCCGCTCGAGCGCCCGCACGAGCGAGCCCTCGGCCTGCTCCCACATCGCGTCGCTCCCGATGTAGTGCTCCTTGTGGGCCGGGTCGCGCACGGAGAGGGCCACCCTGTAGTCGCGGAACCCGAACGCGCCCAGGATGTGGAGGGTGAGCTCCAGGCACGCCAGGACTTCGTCCTCGATCTGATCGGGGCGGCAGATGACGTGGGCGTCGTCCTGGGTGAACCCCCGCACCCGCAGGAGGCCGTGGAGCACCCCCGACCGCTCGAACCGGTACACCGTCCCCAGCTCCGCGTAGCGGATGGGGAGGTCGCGGTAGGACCGGATGTGGGTCTTGTAGATCGCGATGTGAAACGGGCAGTTCATCGGCCTTAAGTAGAACTCCTGGCCCTCGATGTCCATCGGGCTGTACATCCCCTCCCGGTAGAAGTCGAGGTGGCCGGAGGTCTCCCACAGTCGGGCCCGGCCGACGTGGGGGGTGTAGACGAGCTGGTAGCCGGCCCTGTAGTGCTCCTCCTTCCAGAAGGTCTCGATCTCGTGGCGGACCCGCGCCCCTTTGGGGTGCCAGAGCACGAGCCCGGCCCCGATCGTCTCGTTTTGGATCGAGAAGAGGTCGAGCTCAGGCCCGAGGGTCCGGTGGTCGCGCCGCCGCGCCTCTTCCCGCCACCTGAGGTGCTCCGCGAGGGCCTCGGCGGTGGGGAACGCGGTCCCATAGACCCTCGTCAGCATGTCCCGGCTGGCATCCCCGCGCCAGTAGGCGCCGGCGAGGTCGAGGAGGGCGTAGTGGCGCACGAGGCCCGTGGAGGGGAGGTGCGGACCCCGGCAGAGGTCGATGAACTCCCCCTGGCGGTAGAACGAGACCCGCTCGTCGGGGATCTCGGAAAGGAGCTCGAGCTTGTAGGCCTCGCCCCTCTCCGCAAGGAGGGCCTCGGCCTCCTTCCGGGGAAGCCACACCCGCTCGATCGGGAGATCCTCTGCAATGATCTTCGCCATCTCCGCCTGGATCCGGGGGAGGTCGTCGCGGCCGAGGGGCGCCCGGAAGCGGAAGTCGTAGTAGAAACCGTCGGCGATGGCCGGTCCGATGGCGAGCTTGACCCCTGGGTAGAGGCGGGTCACGGCGTGGGCCAGCACGTGTGATGCCGTATGCCGAAGGACGTCAAGCGCCGCTGGATCATCCACGCTCACCACGCGCGCCTCGCCCACCGCTGGCAGAGGATCGCGAACGTCGTGTACCTGCCCGTCCACGAGGACCGCGGCTGCCGTCACTCCGCGCTCCCGAAGGGCTGCCAGGAGTCCCGCACCGCCAACTACGACCCTCTCACCGCTCGGCAGGATCACGTTCGCCATACCCACCTCCTTGCCCAAAGGGATAGCCCGAACCTTACTCCCCCCGGTCGCCTCCGACAACGGCTGGCGCCACGGGGATCTACCAGGTGAGGGTCTCCAGGGTCACGCAGTCGTTCGTGTAGATGTCGATCTCGGCGGCGATGCGCAGGGCCTCCCGCGCCACCTCCGCCACCGGAAGCTGGACGTGCCGCAGCAGAGCCCGCGCCGCGCTCACCGCGTACCCGCCCCCCGACCCGATCCCCCCGAGACCATCGTCCGGCTCGATCACGTCCCCCTCCCCAGTGAGGAGGAACAGGCCCTCCTGGGACACGGCCACCACCACCGCCT